>CAZEDR010000279.1:0-4420 GCA_964510975.1 uncultured Melioribacter sp.
TGAACGCGAAGAATAATCATGGTACATGCTGGGTAATGCAAGTTGCTGCTTTTTCTCAATTAGTTGGCGATGAAGATAAAATGGAATTTTGCAGAAAACGGTTTAAGGAAGTTTTGTTGCCCAACCAAATGGCGCTAGATGGAGGCTTCCCGTTAGAATTAAGCAGAACAAAGCCATACAACTATTCTTTGTTTAATCTTGATGCGATGGCAACTATATGCCAAATTTTTTCAACAGAGAAAGAGAATCTCTGGAATTACAGCTTATCGGATGGAAGAAATATTAGAAAAGCTCTTGAGTTTATGTATCCATTTATCTCTGCAAAATCAAGTTGGCCATACAAGCAAGATGTTATGTTTTTCGAATACTATCCTGTTCGTCAGCCGGCACTTTTATTTGGCGGACTAGCTTACAACGAGAAGAAGTTTATTGAATTGTGGAAAACGTTGAATGCCGATCCGGATAATGAAGAAGTTATACGAAATTTTCCGATTCGCCAGCCTATCCTTTGGGTTGATTGAAATTATTAAACAAGCACAAATACGAGCAGGTCGTTTATGAAAAGAAGTATTCTTATAATTATTTTTCTTTTAATTGCGGGTCAATCCTTCGGGCAAGATTTGTATAAAATAATTGGCGATCAACTGATAAAGAAGGATAATATCATAAACGGAAAATTCCCGGAATATACAGTAGATGGTAAGTGGAAGGTTAGTGAAAGGCCAAATTGGTTCGCTGGATTTACTTCCGGTGAACTTTGGTACATGTTTGATATTACGGGTAATGAAGAATTTAAAAAGAGAGCTTTAACACACGCCGATAATCTTATAAAATATGCTACTCTAGATAACACTCATGATCTCGGTTTCATTTTTCTAAACTCATGCGTTAAAGCATACCAGCATACCAGAGAACAAAAATATAAAGATGCTGCAATTGAAGCCGCTCGTACTTTGGCTAAGAGATGTAATACCAAGGGAAATTTCTTGCGTGCTTGGGGAAAACTTGGGACTAGTGATCGTGAAGGATTGATGATTATAGACACTATGATGAATCTAGAACTTTTGTTCTGGGCTGCAAAAGAAACGGGCGATTATACACTTTACGATATTGCTTACAAGCACGCGATTGTTTGTATGAATGAGCACGTTAGAAGCAATTACTCATCGCATCATGTTATAGAGTTTGATCCTCAAACCGGTAAAGTGATAAAGAAAAGAACACATCAAGGTTTTTCGGATGAGTCAACTTGGGCTCGAGGTGAGGCTTGGGGAATTTATGGTTTTGCAATCGCTTATAAATATACTGAAGACGAGAGGTTTTTCAACATTTCAAAAAACATGGTTTCTTACTTTGTTAAGAATCTACCGGCCGATTATATTCCTCGCTGGGATTTGGACTTGAAAGCCGATTCCGTTGTGAGAGATGCTTCGGCTGCGGCAATTGCAGCTTCGGGTATGTTTCTTCTTTCCGAATTATCGGATTCTAAAAATGATTATCAAAAATATCTCGACTTAGCAAACCGAATCACCGAATCACTATCGAAGGACTACATTTTTACAAATAGTAAAAGAAACGTTGAAGAGGGAATTCTTTTGCATACGGTTTACAATTACGCAAATGGCTGGGGAATTGATGAATCATATCCCGCCGGCGATTTTTATTTTCTTGAGTGCTTGAAAAAAGATTGGGATCTCGCTCGAAAAGAGAATTTAATTAAAGATAAATCCGAGAGAGAAAGTTATCTAATAAATGAAAACTGGTTCTATCTGGAAGATGGGATTCATGAATTTAAAAATCTCTATCAATCTGCCAAAGAGTGGAAAAAGATAAATCTCCCGCATACTTGGAATAAAAACGATGCTTTAGATCAGATTCCCGGTTATAGAAGAAATATTAGCTGGTATGAAAAAGAAATATTTATTCCATCGTCAACTTCAAATTGTGTCTATAAACTGCATTTTGAAGGAGTAAATAACCGGAGTGAAGTTTTTATAAATGGCAGCAAAGCTGGCGGGCATGTTGGTGGCTTTGTTGGTTTTGATGTAGATATTACAAGTTATATTAAAAAAGGTGAGATTAACACAATTCATGTAAAAGCTGATAATTCTTTTGACCCAAATATAGTTCCGTCGCAAAAATCAGATTTTGTAGTATATGGTGGTATTTCAAGAAATGTTTGGCTAAATATTTTGCCACAGACTCACTTGAAAAATTTATTAGTACAAACTCCAAAAGTTTCGTCTACTACTGCAACTACTAAAATTCAATTTATTATAAACAGTTCAATCGAAAACAAAAATTGCAAAGTCGAAGCTCTCATTAAAGATAAAACCGGTAAGACTGTTGCAAAAATAAATGCAAAAGTTGAAATTCTGATTGGTGCTGCAAAATTAGACTTTGAATTCCCACAAGTTAAAAATCCAAATCTTTGGTCACCAACTTCTCCATATCTCTATTCGGTAGAAGTCAACTTGTATGCTGATGGAAAAGTGCTAGATAAAATATCTGACAGCATTGGGTACCGCTGGTTCGAATTCAAAGAGCATGGTGCATTTTATCTGAACGGAGAGCGATTACTTCTTCGCGGTACACACCGCCACGAGGAATTATCTGGTTACGGAAATGCTCTATCAGACAGCATTCACAGAAATGATATTAAAATGATTAAAGAAATGGGTGCTAATTTTGTTCGTCTTGCACACTATCCCCAAGCGCTTGAGGTTTACCGCGCGTGCGACGAGCTTGGCTTGTTAGTGTGGGATGAAAACCCTTGGTGCCGTGGCGGTGTGGGACCGAAAGAATGGCAAGAGAACACAAAAAATATTTTCAAAGAAATGATAGTACAAAATTATAATCATCCTTCAATTATTCTCTGGTCTATAGGAAATGAAAGTGATTGGCTGCCGGATTTTTACGGAGGTGATAATCCAGATTCACTAAAAAGTTTTGCTTTTACGCTTCACAAGCTAGCTAAAAAAATTGATCCCTACAGATATACAGCTACAAGAAAATTCCCAGCGGCTCAAGATATTATTGATGTTTATTCACCTTCGATTTGGTCCGGCTGGTATTCTGACGTATATAAAAATTATGAAAAGTCGATAACTAAAGCGCGGTCTAATAATAAGAGATTATTTCATGCCGAGTATGGTGGCGATAGTCACGTCGGCCGTCATTCGGAAGCTCCAATTGATGGTGAGGGGAAAATTACAACGACCGGAGGCGATGAACCGATTAACAAAATTAGAACAAGCAGTATTGCCAATATTGGCGATTGGAGCGAAAGCTACATAGTGGATTTGTTCGATTGGTATTTACATGTTACTGAAAATCTTGATTGGTTCCCCGGTTCTGCACAATGGATATTTAGAGATTTTACAACTCCTCTTCGTCCGGAAAATCCGATTTCGTATGTAAATCAGAAAGGATTACTGGACATGAATAACAATCCCAAAGATGCATATTATGTTTTTAAAAGCTACTGGACTACAAATCCAAAGTTTTGTTATATAGAATCGCACACATGGCTTGAAAGATATGGTGCCCCAAATGAAAAGAAAATTAGAGATACTAAAAAATTTCCAGCTAGTGGACTAAGTTGGCAAGTAAATTTTGCTGTGGGTGAAAATCTGATTAAGGCTATTGGAATTGATAACGGTAAAATTACGGCAGATGATATTTTGCAAATTATTTATACATCCAAGAAAAATGATAAACCGGAAAATTTGATTCTTGAAAAAAGCAGAATGGCTAATGGTAATTATCTTATAACTGCGTTTGCAGTAGATAAAAATGGTTATCACTGTATCGATTTTAATGGACGAATCTATTTCTCAGTCCTTAATGGCGACCAACTGTTAGTGAACACTGTAATCCCTTCCGGTAGTTCTGTGATCGAATTAGCTAATGGTAGGGCTCAAATAGTCTTCAAACATATCCCATTTGAAAAAGGAGTAATAGAAGTTAGAAATCAAGATTTCAAAGGAACTTATTTAACAATAGAAGATTAATTTTAATTCCTTGAATTTCCGATCGGAGAGAAATGTTTTATCAGTGATTTGAATACTGTATACCTAACGCCCTCAGTTTCCGAAATCATTTCAAATGATAAAGGGCTTTGAGTTACTTCTGATTTAGAAAAGGAATTAACTCTGGAAAGGAAATTCTGTTCTGTAGTTGACTTGACTGCATCCATTACACTTACTTCACTGAATCCGGTAAGAAACAAAACAGCAGCCTTATTCGAAATCATCAACTTTAATATTACGCTGTAATTCTTTTCATAATTACCACCATGCCAATTTAGAGTAAATTGTTTTTGGCTTTTGTTTTTGCTGTCTACCAATTTAAGTGCATTTGGTTCAAGACTATATCTAATCACAGCGGGGTAAGTTCCCCGCCGCTTGCGGCGTAAAAC
>CAZEDR010000280.1:0-4411 GCA_964510975.1 uncultured Melioribacter sp.
CGATGCCCGGAAGTCCAGTAAAAGAATTTTTCTCTGCATCATAAAAATTGGAAACCGCACCGAGCATTTCGTTTTTGTTCTTCTCACGAATATTCACAATACACTCCTTTTTGTTTATGATTGATAATTCTATTTTGCAAATCATTCTTCGAGAAACTTCGTGCCTTCTTCGGGCGCTTCGTGTAAGAACAAAATCCCTGTACGAAGAACCAAGAAGGATTACATAACATACCTTTTGAGTCCATTTTTTAAAATTGTAACATTAAAATTGATCAGAAGTCCAATTTTCTTCTGTGCAAATTTCATGTAAGTTAGTATCTGCGCCTCATGCACAGGATGCATGACATCAACAGATTTAATTTCAATTATTATTTCATCATTTACTAAAATATCTATCCGGTATCCGCAATCAAGTTTTACTTCCTTGTAAACCACTGGAACAGGCTTTTGTCTTTTTATAAACAATCCATTTATAGTGAGTTCATAAGACAAACATTCTTCAAAAGCAGATTCTAATAAACCAGGTCCAAGATGTTTATGTACTTCAATGGCAGCACCAATGATTTTTTTACTTACCGGTTCAAAGTCCATACTTACTCCTTCATCTTCCCTTCGTGCCTTCTTCGGGCGCTTCGAGTAAGAACAAAATCCTTTCACGAAGGAACCACTACAAAAAGCCTTATTTTGAGCTGAATTCAAATAAATTCCTTCTTAAACTCTCCAAAACCAATTGTAATCTGATTATTCCCAAATGTCATCTCTTAAAAACCAATTGTAAGGCGGCTATATCCAAGTGTCATTTTTCAAATTCCAATTTCAAAAATCCCAATTCCGTTTGTAATGCGCTTAAACCAAACGTTATTTCTTAAATACTTTTAGTAAGGCGGTTATTTCTAAATATTATCTTCCAAAATCCAAATTCACAAATCATAATTCACACTGTAATGACCTAAGTCTCAAATGTCATTTTTCAAAACCGTGCTGTAGTTCCATTTTTCTCGAATGTTGTTTTAAAAAACACTCCATTCCCTTGTGGATATACCTTCTTACTATCTATTCCAAAGTTTTTTTTCTAACAGGATAAAGGACTAAAAAGGAAATTTATTTTTTAAAATAATTGTTACTGCAAGTAGAGTGTTGCAAGGGATGTGTGATTGTGTTGGAAAATATTATACCCGCCAAATCGTTCACTAAGGTTTAATGATAAAAATTTTTCTTTCTGAACTTAAAGTAGGTATGGTTGGGAAAGACGCAATAAGATTTTTTTTGTAGAGGGCTGTTTGTTCACTATTTAGATGAAAGTATTGCTACACACGTAACGTAGTTTTCGGAGTGGCTCATGGAGATTTTAAGTTGCTTGTCTTCGTTGAGATAGTCTTTCAACGCGCCGTAAAAATTAACCTTTGGCAAACCGTTCACTTCGTTATAGATTTCTACATCTTGCCAGCTATAAACTGTATCCGTATCGTTAGATAATGCTTTATAAATTGCTTCTTTGGCAGCAAATCTTGCAGCATAGTGTTGGTACTTATTGGCTTTACTCTGTGAGTATTCGATTTCTATTTTTGTATAAATTTTGTTTAGAAAATGATCACCGTAATCATCAACACTTTTTTTGATTCGCTCAATTTCAATTATGTCTATTCCAATTCCAAGCACCATTAGAAACCTACCGCCTTTCCGAACCCTCGAGGATCACTCGTACCAAAGAAACAGTTTTTTGCATGATCTATAAATATCGCTTCAATTCTGCCCAACTGTCTTTCGGTACCAATTTTTTGTCCGCGATGAATTAGATTTTGCTTTACATCTTCACTTAAACTAAACGGTTCATAATCAATTTGATCCGGAAACAATTGATGATGAATATGAGGCGCATTAACTGCTTCAAAAACATTCATCTTAAATTCCAGCATGTTCACTATAACTTGAAGAACAGCAGTAATAATAGTAGAACCACCGGGAGAACCAACAACAAGAATCGGTTTTCCATCCTTCAAAACAATTGTTGGAGTCATTGAACTAAGCATTCTTTTCTTCGGCTGAATTGAGTTAGCTTTACTACCGAGCAATCCGAACATATTAGGAGCACCGGGCTTTGCGCTGAAGTCATCCATTTCATTATTTAAAAGAAAGCCTAAACCATCTACAACAATTTTGTTTCCGTAAGAACCATTTAAGGTATAAGTAGTACTAACAGCATTACCAAGATTATCAACAACTGAAAAATGAGTTGTTTCTTCTTTCTCTCTATGCCTTGGTATCTCAGCTGCTTGAAACTCAGTTGAAAGTTTAGCAACATCAGTTATTTTATGTTTAATTACTTCGGCATATTCTTTTGAAATCAAGTAATTAACCGGAACCGGATAAAAATCAGCATCGCCCATATGTTCTGAGCGGTCCGAATAAACTTGCTTAAGAATTTCCGAAAGAATATGAATGTATCTGCTGCTTCCCCATTCTTCTTTTTTGAAAGTGAAATTTTCAAAAACATTCAAAGCTTCTACTAAACATATTCCGCCCGAAGATGGCGGCGGCATTGAGACTATATCGTAGCCCTTATAATTCCCGACTATTGGATCACGTTCAATCACGCGGTAGTTTTCAAAGTCCTCAATCAAAAATATTCCGCCATTCTTATTGCTTTCACGAATAAATTTCTCAGCAATTTCATCTTCGTAAAACGCATCTTTGCCTTCATCTCGAATAAGTTCTAATGTTTTTGCCAAATCAGGTTGAATAAATGTGTCGCCTACTGTTAATTTTTTGCCACCATTAGTAAAGATCTTGTTGGATGATTCGATTTTAGTGAATTTTTCATTTTCCGAATTGATCGAATTTGTTAATCTATAATCTAAAGTGAAACCGTTTTTTGCAAGATTAATAGCCGGTTGAATAACCTCTTTTAAATCCATTGTTCCATATTTTTCAAGAGCATAGATTAGTCCGGCAACAGTACCCGGTACACCGGCAGAAAGCCAGCTTTCTTGACTCAATTGAGGGAGGAAATTTCCAAGACTATCGAGAAACATTTTCTCGAAAGATTTTAATGGGGCCATTTCGCGAAAATCTAAAGTTGTGTTTTTCCCATTTGCTAAGTGAATTATCATGAATCCGCCACCGCCGATATTTCCGGCAGCCGGATAAGTTACAGCTAGTGCAAAACCGGTTGCAACTGCTGCATCGATTGCATTACCGCCCTTTTTTAGAATCTCTGCACCTACTTGACTTGCTAAAGTACTTGCAGAAACAACCATTCCGTTTTTAGCGTAGACTGGATTACCTTCCTGAGCATAGGACGCAATAGTAAACGCTAATATTAGAATTAAGGTTTTAGAAAATATGCGCATTTACTTCTATGCCTTTAGCTTTGAGCTGCTCTACAAGTATACGAGTGAGATCTTTTACGTGAGAGATTGATTCTTTTATGTCATCAAGCAATTTAGGATCGTTTAAAATCTTACCAAGATTGTTTTCGCTCTTGTTCGTTTGATCAATCAATGAATTAACTTTTGTGAGCATCGTTTTGGATTCTTTAAGTACTTCTTGTATTGAAGAAAGCGTCTGAGAAATCGAATCTTTATTTGTCTTGATAAATTCATTTACATTTTGTGCCAATTCATTACCGGATTTGAGTAGTTTGTTAATTTCACCACTATTAGCTTTTATCAAAGAATTTAGATTTTCGGTTAGCTCTACTAAATTGCTAACACTAGTTTTCAGATCATTGGTGAACTGCTGGTCCGTTAAAGTTTTGTTTACTGCACCAAGTGAAATTTTAACTTCTTTAATTACATCAACCAAATCGTTTTGAACTGTACCAAGCATTGCCATTGCAGATGCGATATCGCCAACAAACTCACCATTTTGCATTGCTTTGTAATCGATTTCTTGTTCAGAGGCTCCGGGGTTAACTTCAATTTTCTTTCCTCCCATCAAATCGAGCATCATCACAGAAAATTTAGAATCGACTTTTAGCGTAACATCCTTTTCAAGATTCAACTTTGTAATTACTTGATTACCATGAATTGTGATGTCTTCAACATATCCCTTTCTTACTCCATTGATAGTTACCGGATCGCCGATTTCTAATCCGGCGACTGAACTGAATTTTACGGAAACGTATTGTCTTTCAGATCCTACAGTTAGATTTTTTGCCCATCCAAAAATCCAAACAAAAATCAGAATCGCTAAGACAACAGTGATACCAACTTTAATTTCTGTTTTTCGTTGATCTCTCATGCTCTTTCACCAGTAATTTTATTTGTGCGAATTCTGTTGAATCCAGCACGCCATCATGAATTACATCTTTAATTTTATCTGCAATGTACCCGAATTGGTTCATCGCCTTTTCAAAATCTTTACCTTTCACTAATGAAGCTTCTTGCTTTAGTACATTCATTAATGAGTC
>CAZEDR010000281.1:0-4394 GCA_964510975.1 uncultured Melioribacter sp.
ACCGAACTAATCCGCCAATAACTAGAAGAACTCCGGCTACAAGAAAAACTATTCTGGTACTATGCCAAGCATCTCTCCAAATTAGAAGAGCGCCTAGTACTGCAAACACACCGCCAACAGCAAGACCAAATTTCTTGATTGACTTGGATGAAATATCCAAAGCTTTTATTTCGTTGGCTACGTCTTTAATCAAGCTCATACTTCTGCTTCCAATCAATAGAATCGTGAAATTCCGGTTGTTCTTCTTTGTACAAAATATAATTGCCCAAAGTGAGCACATCAATTTCAGTTCTCATAAAACATTTATAGGCATCCAGCGGGGATTCAACTATTGGCTCTCCACGAACATTGAATGAGGTATTTACGATTACCGGGCAACCGGTTTTCTCATAAAACTTTTCAATAAGTCTGTGATATAGCGGATTATCTTCTTTGTGAACTGTTTGCACTCGAGCGGAATAATCAACATGAGTTACTGCGGGTATTTCCGAGCGAACAATGTTCAGTTTTTCAATTCCCCATAATTTCTTCTCTTCATCAGTCATTTCCCGCTGCTTATCTTTTTTAACATCAGCTACTATAAGCATGTAGGGGCTTTCTCTATCCAGTTCAAACCATTCTGAAACTTTTTCAGCAAGTACAGTTGGTGCGAATGGACGAAAACTTTCTCTATACTTTATTTTTAAATTCATCTTCTTCTGCATCTCAGCTGAACGAGCATCACCAATTATCGATCTTGAACCAAGCGCGCGCGGACCAAATTCCATTCTGCCTTCAAACCATCCGATAATCTTTCCGTCAGCAATTTGATTTGAAATCTGAGTAACTAATTCTTCGCTCGTAACTTTGTGTGCGGGAATCTTATATATTTTTACAAATTCTTTTATTTCATCGTCAGTATATTCTGTTCCATAGTAAGAGCCCTTCTGCAAATCTCTTCCACTCTTCTGCATTAGCGGTTGCTTAAAATACTGATGATATACCGCTAGTGCGGCGCCTAAAGCTCCGCCAGCATCGCCGGCAGCCGGTTGAATCCAAATGTCTTCAAAAATATTTTCTCTAAGTAGCTTTCCATTTCCAACACAATTAAGCGCAACTCCACCGGCAAGACACAAATACTTTTCTTGAGTAACTTTTTTAACATTACGGGACATGCGAATCATTATCTCTTCTGTTACATCTTGGAGTGATCTTGCAATATCCATTTCTCGTTGCGTTAATAACGATTCTGCTTTCCTTGCCGGTCCATCGAAGAGAGAATCCATCTTCTCATTCGTCATGGTTAAGCCGGTATTGAAATTGAAATACTCCATGTTCATCTGGAAAGAACCGTCCTCTTTCAAATCAATCAAGTTGTCATAAATTGTTTGAACATATTTTGGCTCTCCGTAAGGAGCTAACCCCATAACTTTATACTCGCCTGAATTAACTTTAAAGCCGGTAAAATAAGTTAGCGCAGAATAAAATAATCCAAGTGAATGCGGATAATGCAATTCAGAAAGTATTTGAATTTTATTTCCATCACCAACACCAAAAGAAGATGTTGCCCATTCCCCTACGCCATCAATAGTGAGAAAAGCAGCCTTGTTAAATGGTGAAGGATAGAACGCCGAAGCTGCATGAGATTCATGATGTTCCGGAAATAAAATCTTTCCATCATATTTTAATTCTTTTGCAATACCATCTTGCATCCAAAGTTTGTCTTTAAGCCAGAGAGGCATTGCCATTAAAAACGATTTTAAGCCTTTACCGGGGTAACTAAGATATGTTTCTAATAAGCGATTGAATTTTATAATAGGCTTATCGTAGAACGCGACTGCATCTAGTTGGTCTGCTTTAATTGCGGCATATTCTAGGCAAAACTCTACAGCATTCTTAGGGAAATTGTGATCGTGTTTGATTCGAGTAAATCTTTCTTCTTGTGCGGCGGCCAAAATTCGACCATCCTTCAACAGACATGCTGCTGAATCATGATAATAAGCCGATATGCCAAGAATATATTTACTCATTGGTTCTTCTGTTAGAGAAAAAAAAGTCGCTCCCAAATGAGAGCTACATAATATTAAATTATTTCTCGATACTATATAACGACTTGCTAGACGTTTGATTTATAGTATTCTTTTAAAATTCTTTTTAAGCATCTGGAAGAAGATTTTTTAATATCATACTCCCAAATTCTAATAACGCGCCAACCATTTTTTCTTAATTCTTTAGTTACGGTTTTATCTCGTTGTTCATTCCGATTTATTTTATTAATCCAATAGGCAGTATTTGTTTTAGGTTGGATAAATCTTGTGGGATGTTTATGCCAAAAATCTGAATCTATAAAAACAACAATCTTTTTTCTACGAAAAACTATGTCGGGTTTGCCAATAATATTTTTAGCGTAAGTTGAGAAGTATATTTTCGCCTTTTTCAATTCGCTCATTATTATTTTTTCAGGAAGGGTCCCTATTGAGCGGATATTCTGCATATTCTTTTTTCTTTGCGCTGGAGTTAAATTGTCCATCAGTGAATAGAAAAATCCATATAAAAATTTTCATCGTCAATTTTATAAAACGTAACATCCGTTCTTCCATATCGTAACAAGTCTTCTTTAGTAATAAAGGCACCATTTGCTAATCCTAAACGATATCTGAAATATTCTCCAAGAAGACTGTTGTTCTGTGGAGTTTCAATTGCTGCACCCATTTCATTTTTTTGTGCTCGCGTGCAAATAAGAGGTTTGTTATCATCAGTTTGGATAGTAAAATGTGCTGGTCTAATTGGGAAAAAATCGCTCTGATAAACTTCAGGGGAAAGTTGAATGTATGCTTGGTTGGGTTCTCTTCCATCACGCTGACCCCAGTTTAATCCACCTTTATTATGAATGTTTCCTTTTCTGTCCAATAATGATACTGTTACGCTTTCTAATGTTGCGAAATCAGGTTGAAAGATTCTGGCACTTTCAGTAACAGGAACTTCAACTAGTTCTTTTGGTCTTCTTCGATAAACTCTGTCGTTAAAAATCTGTATCAAATTTTCTGAGTCTGGATGTTCACAATAAATTGAATCACCAACCATACTTTCGAAATAGGCAAGGGCATCGCAATTATTACATTCTGTAAGAGCCTCCTTTTGCCTTCTTTCATTGAATGCAGTTTGAGTATAATTTGCAGAACCAAGATAACTCAAACGAGGTTCATCGTCTGCTAGCCAAAGATACATTTTAGAATGAGCAGGTGGAGTTGAAATTCTGTAACTGCACTGAAATCGACCACCAAAATCATTTACTATTTGCTTAAAGCCATTGTGATTACTTACTGAAATACCTTCGGTGGAACTCATACCGATAATCAACTTAATTTCAATATCTGTTTTTCCGCGATTATTTAATTCTGTTAAATGATGAAATGCCATAGCAGACGTTGCATAGCCAGAAACAATTAAAAGTCTGTTACTACCACTTTGAACAGGATCTATAAGAATACGATTAAAAAGATTGTTTGTAATCATAGAATTCCACAAGCAGATTTTTGATATGTTTTTACGGTTTTTTCAAAGATTGAGAATTGCTCTTTCGTAGAAGAAACGTTATAGCTTTCTTGATGCTGGTGATGTATCAAAGGAGTTATATTACAATCCACAGAATTATATTCAATTTTTGCAAAACTTTTTAGCAAGGCTTCGAAAATAACTTTAACGCCCATTGGAGGAACTGCCATACCTATTTGTTTTCTTACGCTTTCTTTTGAGCCGCAGAATTCAAAGTTATCTGGAAAGGTCTGCAATCTTGCTCTTTCTCTGTTAGTCAGTGCTCTATTTTCTTTCCAATGGTAAACGTGAGTTCCGCCACCGCCACTACCAGTAATTGTGTAAGAAGGTTTATTCGGCTCTAAACGTTTGTATATTTGACTTATTTTTGCGCCTTTCACATTTAATTGAAGTTCTTCAGGTAAATTTGCAGTAAAAGCATTCTCGCCAGGTTTTATGTGCTTAAGTCTTTTAATTACTTGTTCTGATTGCTTAGTTAATTCATTATTAGTAGCATTTTGAGGAATCGGAGGATTTTCTATAGCATTTCGAACACTTATATCTAAATCCTTATAAGGAACTGGGGAAGGAACTCTAAAAACTATATCTAAATCTTTTCGAATCCCAATAATGATTATTCTTTGTCGTGATTGAGGGACACCATAATTACCGAATTTATAAAGATGTGGATAAACTGAATAACCAGTGTCAAACAAATCCTGTAATATATTTTTGAAAGTTTTTCCTTCATTTGCATTTCGTAAACCACCTACATTTTCAGCAAGAAACCACATTGGTTGGAATAATCTTAAGGCTTTAACGCCCGCAGAATATAATGGTCCATATACACCATCTATACCTTTTTGTTCACCAACAACACT
>CAZEDR010000282.1:0-4364 GCA_964510975.1 uncultured Melioribacter sp.
ACGATCACAAAAAAAGATGTTGGCGAAGAGTTGTTCATTGAATTTGGTGATAGGGAGTTTTCGAAAAACCTTATTGATGATTGGAATAATGATTTAATTGAACCTCGGAAAGGTTGGCAAGCACTTTGTGATTCTGTAATAGTTGCAGATGAACTACAAATGAGAAGCTTTCTTAGCACGATTGAAGTTGAAGAATCATTCAAATCATTCGTTAACTATTGCAGAGAAAACGAGTTTGACTTAAAGATTGTAAGCGATGGCTTCGACTTTTATATCCGACCAATTTTAGAAAAAGAAAATCTCGGTGAAGTTGAATTCTCTTCAAATGTTTTGACAATAGATGATAGTAAGCTGCATCCAAGTTTCCCGAATTCAGCAGAAGATTGTAAATGCAGCGCCAACTGCAAGCGTAATTTTGTTCTTAAACATAGCAGCGATGATGATTACACAGTTTATATCGGCGACGGAGTTTCAGATCGTTGTCCAATTCAGTTTTGCGATTTCATCTTCGCTAAAGATTCGCTGCTGAAGTTTTGCGAAGTTAACAGGATTACATATTTCCCTTACAAAGATTTTGAAGATGTAATTAAGCGGCTCGAAGAGCTCAAAAACAAAAAGCGGTTAAAAAAGCGTCATCAAGCATTGCTTAAACGAAAAGAAGTATACACACAGGAAGCGTAATGAATAATTTTGCATTAAAAGTTTTTAAATACAGAAGCTACTCTCCCATTCCATTTGTTGTCTTGATGCTTGTTTTTCAAGAATCAACGCCACTTAGTTTGATAGTTGGATTTGCAGTTGCATTGCTTGGCGAGTTTTTCCGCTTCTGGGGAGTTGCTTATGCCGGAAGCGAAACTAGAAGAACCGGCGAAGTCGGCGCTACATATTTAGTTGTTAGCGGCGCGTTCGCTCATTTGCGAAACCCGCTTTATCTTGGAAACATGCTAATGTATCTCGGTATTGGAATTATGTCTTACGCCCTATTCCCGTATTTACAAATTATTGCTCTAGCGTTTTTCATGTGGCAGTATTATGTAATCATTAGGGAAGAAGAAGGTTTCCTGGTTCAGAAATATGGTAAGACTTACGAAGATTACAGAGCAGCTGTTCCAAAATTAATTCCAAGTTTAACAGCTTATCCAAACATGGGAATTGAGCAGCCCCCGTTTAATCCTAAAGCCGGATTGAAAAGTGAAATGAGAACTTTACAGGCACTCGCATTTATAATTTTAATTGTAATCGTTAGATACGTATTAAGTTGAACAAGAAATTGATGATAGTGGCCGGTGAAGCTTCCGGCGATTTACATGGTGCAAGTTTGATGAAGGAGTTGAGTTTGCTCGATCCTTCGTTAGAATTTTTTGGTATAGGCGGAGACAAAATGATTGCCGCCGGTATGAATGCAAAGTACCACATTAAGCAGATGGCGTTTTTGGGATTCATAGAAGTACTTCGTCATCTTCCGTTCATTAACAAAGTGAAACGCGATCTTCTGCAACTAGCAGAGGATGAAAATATAAAAACTATTGTACTGATTGATTATCCGGGCTTTAATCTAAACATTGCCGAAAAATTTAGCTCACGTGGAAAGAAGCTTATCTATTTCATCTCACCTCAAGTTTGGGCTTGGGGAAAAGGAAGAGTAGTAAAAATTAAGAGACTTGTGAAAAAGTTGTTGGTGATTTTTCCGTTTGAAGAAAAATTTTACAAAGAAGCCGGAGTTGAGGCTGTTTACGTTGGGCATCCTTTGGTTGAGCATGCTGAGAATTACAAATTTCTTTCTAGAGAAGAATTGGTAAATAAGTTCGGATTGGATTCATCGAAGGAAATACTTTTAGTTTTACCCGGAAGCCGCAAGCAAGAAATTAGAAAGATATTTCCCGAATGTATTTTGGCGGCCGAAAGAATAGCTGCTGACTTCAACATGCAAGTTGTTGTTGCTTGTGCGGAAAATATAAATGAGAATTTATTGAGTGAAGTTTCTTCAGCAAGAAAATATAAAACTGTGAAAGGTTTTACATACGATCTATACAAGCATTCAAAGTTTGGAATTATTAAGAGCGGTACTTCAACTTTAGAAGCCGGGTACTTTCAGTTGCCATTTATTGTAGTGTATGCAACAAACACGCTCACCTATCTGATTGGTAAGAATCTGGCTAAGATTAAAAATATTGCTATGGCCAACATTATACTTAGTAAAGAAGTTGTAGAAGAATTAATCCAGAAAGATGTTAACAGTGACAAGATTTTTAGTGAAGTTAAATTCATTTTGAGCGATAACAAAAAGTTAGAAGAGATTAAATCGGAACTTGGAAAGCTGAGAAATTTGCTGGGCATGGGCGGAGCCTCCAAAAGAGCCGCTGAAATAATCTTTGCGGAGATGAATGAAGCTTAGCGATAATCAAAAAAATGTTTTGCGATTTCTCGGTATTAGAATCGCAAGTTTTTTAATAAATGTTCTTTTAAAGACTGTTAGAATCAGAATTAAAAATTCTGATGTTGTTAATGAATTGGACAACCAAAAGAAAAACTATGTAGTTGCATTCTGGCATGGGTCGATGCTTATTGGCTGGTTTATGCAAAGGAACCGAAACTTTGCTTCACTTGTTAGTAAGAGTAAAGATGGCGATGTACTCACAGCAATACTTGAGAAATGGAATTTTCATGTTGTACGCGGCTCAAGCAGTAAAGGCGGACATGAAGCATTAGATATGATGATTCACCTTACTGAAGAAAACTATCATCTCGCGCTTACGCCGGATGGACCAACCGGACCAATTTACAAAATGAAACCCGGCGCAGTTATTACAGCACGTCGTTCGCAAATTCCTCTATTGCTAGTAGGTATTGGCATGAAAAATAAATGGACACTAAAAAGCTGGGATAAATTCGAAATACCTAAACCATTTTCCGTTGTAACTGCAATATATTCTCGGCCGATTATGATTTCGGCAATATTAACAAAAGAAGAGACCTCTGAAATAATTGATAAATGCGAAGCAGAACTAAATAATTTACAGAAGGAAGCGTTGAATAGATGATTGAGTTCTTGAGAATTATATCATCCCCTCTTGCATTCTTGTATGCTGTAATTATTCGGATAAGAAATTTCCTTTTTGAAAAGAATTTTTTCCATGCCGCAAAAGTTAACGCTAAGGTAATTTCTATCGGTAATATTACTGTCGGCGGTTCAGGCAAAACTCCGGCTGTGCTGATGCTTGGTGAAATGCTAAAAGCATATGGCAAAAAGATTGGTGTATTAAGCAGAGGTTACGGAAGGAATTCCTTCGGATATGTTCTGGTAAGCGACGGTAATGAAATTAAAAGCAACGTAGATAAATGCGGCGATGAAATCATCCTTGTTGCGGAAGAATTGAAAATTCCGGCAGCGGTTTGCGAGAAGAGAGCCAAGGGCGCAGCACAACTAGTTAAAGACACTTCTGTTGATACAATCGTACTTGACGACGCTTTCCAGCATAGATGGATTCACAGAAATCTGGATATTGTGCTTGTAGATCAAAGATTTCTAAATAAAGTAGATTTCGTAGAACAAAACCCAATTCCGCTTGGTATGATGCGTGAGCCTTTTGAATCTCTTGATAGGGCTGATATAATAATCATTAATAGAAAATTTTCAGATAGAACAGAGATTCCGGAAAAGCTTAAAAAATATTTTAGCAGAAAAGATTTTTTTTACGGCTACTATTCTTCACAAGGAATTTTTGATGTTAAGTCGCACAATTCGTTTCCGCTGGAAGACTTTCAAGGACAGAAAAGTTTGGTTGTCTGCGGTATAGCTAAACCGCATTCGTTCTTAAGTGTTTTAGAGAACAATAAAATTGATATAACAAATAAACTGCTTTATCCGGACCATGCTAATTACTCCACGGCTGAAGTTCAAGAAATCAGAAAGATGTTTTATGATACAAACTCTCACTCGGTATTAACAACTCATAAAGACGCTGTTAAGCTTACCAACTTCCGCAAAGAGCTTGATGACATTGACATCTACTACTTAAAAATAGAATTGAAAATTGAAGAACAAGAAAGATTCAACAAACTTGTTCTTAGTAAAATCTAAGTTTTGTCATTCTGAACGAAGTGTAGAATCTCTTTGTAATAATGGATTGAGATATTTCACTTACTCAATATGACGGCACTTGGTTCATTGAAATAAACAAATGTGAGATCCGCTAGGCTCATCTCTCCCAATCTCCACAAAGAGAAAGGGCAAATTAAGTTTGAGCATTTCCTAAAAGGAATTGCAAGATGAGATTGATTATGGAATCACAAAATTTATATAAACAACAAATACATTAACTGGAGGATAGTTAAATGGCTAAAGCAACAAATAAGTACGTGTA
>CAZEDR010000283.1:0-4336 GCA_964510975.1 uncultured Melioribacter sp.
GCAAGAGAGGCAACATTCGCTTTGTTTGCGGAACCTATTTTCTTTTTTACGATTGGAAGTGTCTCATTCATTAGCGGTTTTAGTTCACTATATGATATTTACCATTCAATTCAGCTTACAAATATTTCATATGAAGTATTTATTATAATATGCTCGATCTCTGTTTTCATGCTTGCTATAACAGAGTGTTCCAGAATGCCGGTTGATGATCCGAACACTCATCTTGAACTAACGATGATTCATGAAGTTATGATACTTGATAATTCCGGAATTGATTTATTCCTTTACCAGTATTCTAGCTATATAAAATTATTCATCTATGCTATTCTGGAAATATCATTTTTCTATCCGTTCAGTAAGCAAAGCTATCTGTTGGGAATAGTAATATTTATAACCGGCGCCCTCGCGTTAACTTTTCTATTGGGAGTTGTTGAAACAATTACTTCTAGGTACAGAATGAAAAATATTCCACAGTATCTTTTATTTGCCACAGCAATTGGAATATTGAATTTATTGATCTATACATTTACGAAATGAGCTTGTAATGGAAAACGTGTTGAGCATATTATTTTGTCTTTCGCTGTTTTATGTTTCTGTTACTTCCCGTGTAAAAGCTTATGTTACAGTTTTACGAGTGCAGGGAATTATTCTTTCTGTGCTTTTATTATTACCATTTGTATATCACTTCTCAATATTTGGGATTATACTGCCGGCTACACTTCTTATTGTAAAAGTTTATCTAATACCGCGTTATATAAACAAAGTTATTCTCGATCTTGATATAAAAAGAAGAATTGAGCCAACCATCCAGCAGATGGTGTTTTTACCACTTGTAATCGCATCAATGATAATTATTTTCTTTGCCACAAATATGCTTTCAAGGATTACAGAATTGGATGTAATTCCGTTTGCTTCCGGTTTTTCAGCTATAGTAGTTGGCATTTATATAATTATGTTTAGGAAAAAACTAATAGTACATGTATGCGGATTTTTGATTTTAGAAAACGGAATATTCCTATTTGGAACAGCTGTAGCTTCAGAACTTCCAATGATGATAGAATTAGGGACGCTGCTGGATATATTCGTTGTAGTTTTTATTATGGGAATTGCATTGAATAGAATAAGCAGCACATTTGAGGGATTTGAAGTAACGCATCTAGGAAGGCTGAAAGACTAATGTTGGGATTATCCATATTCATATTGCTTCCAATATTAGTAGCCGGGCTCTGTTATTTGGTTAAAGATTTGCGCATACAATTCGCGGTTTCTCTATTGATTGCAATCTTGCATCTCGGTTTGGCATTAACAGTATTTCTTGGGTTATACCATGCAGAACTGACGACTTTTTTTAGTGTTGATTCTCTCAGTAAATTATTTCTTCTGATACTTTCAAATGTTTATTTCTGGGTTGTACTCGTATCGTATTCTTTTTTAAAAAGACCGTTGATGAATAAAGCTGAAGAAGGAAAGAAATATTATTTCTCCCTTATAAACTTTTATTTAGCCGCCAACTCTGCGGCTATGTTAAGTAATCACTTCGGTATGTTTTGGGTTGCTTCCGAAGCAACAACTTTAAGTGTAGCACCGTTGATATATTTCTATCGGAATGAAGAAGCTCTGGAAGCAATGTGGAAATATCTATTCCTAGTTTCTATAGGAATTGCATTTGCTTTTATTGGAATCTTATTGTTAACTCTTTCGGCTAAGGGAACTGTTCTAGAAGGTGAGCAGCTATTCTTTTGGGAATATATTCGCAACGCAAATCAGCTTAATCCAATATGGTTGAAAGCAAGTTTCATTTTTATATTCGTTGGATTAAGTACAAAAATTGGTATAGCGCCTATGCATTCTGGAGATATTGACGCAACAAGCAATGCACCGAGTCCAATTGCAGCATTGATGTCCGGCTCGCTGCGTTTAACTGCACTTGTTGGTGTAATGAGAATATTCCAGATAATCCAGCCAACTTCTTCATTTGAATTCGCAAAACTGCTTCTTATCATAGGCGCAATGCTGTCACTCTTTGTTGCCTTTGTATTCATGTTTAAGGTGAATAATTTTAAACGAATGCTTGCATATTCGAGCGTAGAACATCTTGGGCTTATAACGTTGGGTTTAGGAGTTGGCGGACTAGCTTTTGTCGGCGCAATTTACCATGCAATTTATAATTCAATGGCTAAGATCATTTTGTTTTTAATGGCTGGTAATATTCATAATCATTATAAATCAAGAGAAGTAGGTAAAGTGAGATCAGTTTTAAACACTATGCCTAAAACGGGTTGGCTATTCTTGTTTGGATTTTTAGCGATTTCCGGAATCCCTCCATTCGGAATATTCTTTAGTGAAATAAAAATATTTGAGGGTGTTTTGTTCTCGGAAAAACCCTATTTGCTGGCTTTAATTCTGTTCTTTTTGCTTTTCATTTTTGTGAATATGGGTAAAAATATATTTGCTATGCTCTATAAATCTGGTGAGCATGATTCCGTGACAACAAAATCTGAGAAAATCGATATAACGCATATTATTGCAATTGCGTTGTTTGTTATGCTTACTGTGATATCAATTTCCTCACCGGAAATATTATATGAAAATATTATTAACATCGCGAAAGATTTTGGAATGTATTTATGAAGTCTTTAGAAGTTCAGAATAATCAAATCTTCGAGATAGATGAACTTCAATTTCTCAATAGCGATGAATTTCATGCATCCGTTTATGGGTTAATTGAAAACGGTAATAGAATGATTGCGCTTATTCCTATTGAATCAAGTGTGCCGCAAAAAATTGTTGCTGTTCTTGCTGATTCAAACTCTTCTGTGATTCATATTGTAGGCGGGGATTTTAGTAACAGCAAGTTGGAATTCGAAAGCTGGGCTAATGACTTTCCGCAAACAAACTATTTTGAATGTGAGCTATCTGAAAATTATGGTTATGAGCCGGTTAATCATCCTTGGCTGCGTCCGGTTAGAAAGCAAAATGTAATTCTGGAAAATAAACCTTACCAATTCTTCAAGTTGGAAGGAGAAGAAGTTCACGAAGTTGCTGTTGGTCCTATTCATGCTGGTGTTATTGAACCTGGACATTTTAGATTTCAATGCCACGGCGAACTTGTTTACAATCTTGAAATTAATCTTGGTTATCAGCATAGAGGTATAGAAAAATTATTACTTAGTGCGAACCCGAATCAGAGAATAATTTTATCTGAATCAATTACTGGGGATACAACAATCGGGCACACATTCGCTCACTGCAGTACACTCGAAAGTTTATCACAAACACAACTAAGTTTACGCGCAGAAGTAATCAGAACTATAGCTGTAGAAATAGAAAGAATCGCAATGCATCTTTCCGGACTTGGCGGTGTTGCTAATGATGTTGGATTTGCGTTGGCATCTTCTTCTTACGGGAGACTTCGAACATTAGCTATTAATAGCCTGGCTGCAATTTGTGGTTCGAGATTTGGGCGTGGATTATTTATTTATGGAGGCGTTCGCTTTGATCTAAACGATGAAATAATTGATTTGGTCAAAAATAACTTGATGACAATTCGAAACGATGTTCACAAGATTAATGAATATTTATTTTCATCGGTTGGCGCTTTAGCAAGATTTGAAGAAACCGGAACTGTTAATACAGAACTTGCGAAAAGTATCGGATTGGTTGGTCTAGCTGCGCGTGCTTCCGGTATTGAAGAAGATACGCGTATTAATTTCCCTTATGGGGCTTATCGTTATAATCCAATTTCTATGATAACTTTATCTTCGGGAGATGTCTTTGCCAGAACTCGCTTGAGAGCTTTAGAAATTGATGAGGCGTTAAGATTTATTTTTGACCAGCTGGATAATCTTCCTCAAGGCGAAATTAAATCTGATGTTGGAAAGATTCTTACGAACTCTGGAACAGTTTCTATTGTAGAGGGCTGGCGAGGGGAAATTGTCCATATTGGATTTACAGATGAGAATGGAAATTTGTTAAACTACAAAATAAAAGATCCCTCTTTTAATAATTGGTACGGATTAAGCTTGGCTTTGCGTGAAACCGGAATTTCAGATTTTCCATTATGTAATAAGAGTTTCGATTTATCATACGCCGGTCATGATTTATGACACTAAATGAAAGAATAAGAAGAGTAACAGCAAGATGAACGATGCGCTGAAAATAAGAATACTTCAAGGCGATCCAATTGTACATGATGTTAGGAATTCGGAATTCCCATCACGTTACCGCGGACTTCCAGATATTGTTGATAAAGAATGTTTGAGTGGTTGCAATAAATGTGAGGAAGTTTGCCCGACAAATGCAATCAAACTAAATCCGGTGAGTATAGATTTGGGTT
>CAZEDR010000284.1:0-4334 GCA_964510975.1 uncultured Melioribacter sp.
CGGTTACACCTCAATTAAGGTTCATCAACAAAGCGGTTGAAGTATTAAAAAGCGGCGGTGTTATTATTTATCCAACCGATACGGTTTACGGTATCGGCTGCGACATATTTAACAGAGAAGCGCTTGAACGTGTCTATTATATCAAGCAAGATGCGGGTACAAAGTTGTTCAGCTTCATTTGTCACAATCTAAAAGACATAGCAAAGTACGCCCGAGTTTCCGATTATGCATATAAAACAATGAAGAAGCTTTTGCCCGGTCCTTATACTTTCGTTTTGCCCGCAGCAAAAGAAGTTCCTAAAAAACTCTGGACAAAACGGGAAACGGTTGGAATTAGAGTTCCGGATAATAACATTGCTTTGGAGTTAGCTAAAGAAATGGGTAATCCAATTGTTAGTACTAGCGTTACAAAACGGAATGGCGAGCTGTTATATAATCCGGAAGAAATTAAACTGCTCTTCGAAAACCAGGTTGATCTAATGCTTGCCTCCGGAACATTAGATGGCCAGCCATCCAGCATTGTAGATCTTAGCGGTGAAGAACCGGAGGTAATACGCGAAGGTGCGGGAGATGTTAGTATATTTTATTGAGTACTGAGTAAATAGTATTTAGTAGATAGACAAAGGCTGGCAAACACCAGCCTTTTTTATTAATGTCATATTGAGTTCCGATTCATCGGGACGAAATATCTCCCATTCTAAACTTTTGAGATTCTTCCCTCGTTTGCGGAATCAGAATAACAACAATTTATTCTATTCTCTATATGAGATTGTAGCCGATGCCTGTCTTGCTGCTAGTAAAGTAATCTCGGCAATGTTAACGTGAGCGGGGCGGCTGGCGCAAAAAACTACCGCGTCTGCAACATCCTCTCCGGTAAGAGGAGTTAAACCTTTGTAAACATTCTTTGCTTTTTCCGGATCACCTAAACGAATATTGCTAAAGTTTGTTTCTACTAGTCCGGAATCAATTGTACTAACCAAAATGTTTTTATCAATAACATCCATTCTTAGAGAACGGGTGATTGCATCAACTGCGTGTTTGGTCGCGCAATAAACCGCACCTTTAGGATATGCTTCGCGTCCGGCAATTGAACCAATGTTAATTATGTGACCGAACTTTCTTTCAATCATTCCGGGTAAAATTGCGCTGGCAACAAACAAAACACCTTTTACGTTCGTGTCAATCATCTCATCCCATACTGTGGGATCATCTTCATGAAATTTATTTAAGCCTTTTGCAAGACCGGCATTGTTTACAAGTATATCAATTCCCTTCCATTCTTCCGGCAAAGTGTTTACTGAATTCACAACTTCTTCTCTGTTGCGAACATCAAGTTTAAATGCGTGTGCTTTCACTCCAAACTTCTCAACAATATCTTTCGCAATTTCTTTAACAATTTCTACTCTTCTTGCGCTTATAATAATATTGGCGCCTTGCTTTGCAAATGCATAGGCGCAAGATTTTCCAATTCCCGATGAAGCACCGGTTATAAAAACAATTTTTTCTTTGAGTGTTTCCACAAGCTCCTCGTTTTTTTTGGAACACAAATTCTTAATCTCGGTTATCAAAGTCCAGTTTTATTTCGATATAACGTCTAAAATTATTAATTTGGTTAAAAGATTTAATCACCCCAAAAAACTAATACGATTGGAACAGATAGAATTACAAGAAAAAAAGGTTAATAAAAAAACGGCTTGTTACCATTGCGGTGATGAATGTCCGGACGATTCTATAAAACTAAATGAAAAAGTTTTTTGCTGCAACGGATGTAAAACTGTATTCGAACTTCTTGATGAAAACAATCTTTGCAATTACTACTCGATAGATAAAAACCCCGGCGCTACTCGCAAATATCACACAAAACGAAATTATGATTTTCTAGATGATGCCGATCTTCGCTTAAAACTAATCGATTTTTCCAACGATGTTAAAACGAATGTTACTTTCGATATTCCACAGATGCACTGCAGCTCTTGCATATGGATTCTTGAAAATCTTTATAACCTTGATGGCGGAATTATCTCTTCCAAAGTAAATTTTTTACAGAAGAAACTTTTTGTTACTTATCTCGAAAAAACAACTTCACTCAAAAAGATTGTTGAATTGCTCGATTCAATTGGTTACGAGCCTTTATTAAATCTTGAAGATAAAAAAGAAGAAAAAGTTCGAAGCGAGTATAAAAGTCTTTATTATAAGATTGGCATTGCCGGTTTCTGCTTCGGCAATATTATGCTTCTCAGCTTCCCGGAATATCTTTCCATTGATGTTGCACAGCATGATGAGCTAAAAAAGATTTTCGCGATTTTGAATATAATTCTCTCTCTTCCGGTTTTCTTTTACAGCGCCAGCGATTATTTTATTTCTGCATGGAAAGGGTTGCGCAAACGTATTGTGAACATTGATGTTCCTTTAGCACTTGGTATTTTTGTTCTGTTTTTACGAAGCGTAATTGATATAACATTTCTAAATGGTCCCGGTTTTTTAGATTCGCTAGCCGGATTAATATTCTTTTTGCTTGTTGGTAAACTTTTCCAGAATAAGACATACGAAACACTAAACTTTGAGCGCAATTACAAATCATATTTTCCTATCGCTGTTACAGTTCATAAAGAAGGAAAAGAAACAACGATTCCGGTAGCAAAGCTTACAGTTGGCGAAAGGATACTTATTAGAAACAACGAATTGATTCCGGCTGATTCTATCTTAATAAAAGGTAACGGAAATATTGATTACAGCTTTGTAACCGGTGAAGCTGTGCCGGTTGAACGAAAAAATGGAGAGATGATTTATGCCGGCGGCAAACAAGTTGGAAGCGCAATCGAAATTGAAACTATTAAGGAAGTTTCACAAAGTTATTTAACACAGCTTTGGAACAGTACAGCGTTTAAGAAAGAAGGAATTAGCGAAGAATCCGGCATTACATCTTTCTCCAACACAATCAGCAAGTATTTTACTTTTGGCGTTATTGTTCTTTCTATTGCCGCGGGAATAATTTGGTCATCCAACCTTACATTAGCTTTTAACGCTGTTACTGCAGTACTTATTGTTGCTTGCCCATGTGCATTGGCTCTCTCAACACCATTTACCATGGGAAACACACTTAGAATTTTCGGCAAAAACAAACTCTATCTAAAACATACGCATGTTGTAGAATCGCTTGCTTCGATTGACACAATTGTATTTGACAAGACCGGAACAATAACGGAGAATGGCGCCGCTAATGTAGTATTCATCGGTAGAGAATTATCGCAAGAAGAACTAAACTATATTAAATCAACAGTAAGAAACTCTACTCACCCGTTAAGCTTGGCTATTTTTAACTTCATAAAAGAAGAAAAAATACTTTTACCGCTTCGGTATAACGAGGAACCGGCTAAAGGAATTGAAGCAGAGTTTAGTGACGGAACAGTAGTAAGAATCGGTTCAAAGAATTTTGTTGAAGCTAAAATTTTGAACGAAAGCTTAACTACAAAAGTATTTGTTTCAATTAATGATGATATGTCCGGCTACTTTGAGATCACGAATAAATATAGAGAAGGGCTCGGAAGTTTAATGGCCGCGCTGGAAAACGAATATAGCCTCGCTCTTCTATCCGGCGATAATGAAGGTGAAAAAGATAATCTTAGAAAATTCTTCGGCAATGATAATGAACTTCACTTCCGGCAATCGCCCCAAGATAAGTTGAAATTTATTGAAGAACTACAATCACAAGGGAAAAAAGTTTTAATGTTTGGCGACGGCTTAAATGATGCCGGAGCTTTGAAGCAAAGCAATATCGGACTTTCGATTTCTGATGATACAAACAATTTTTCCCCGGCTTGCGATGGGATTCTAGACTCAAAATCGTTTATCCGGATCAAAGATTTTATTGCTTTTTCGAAAACAAGTAAGAAAATTATTATTGCAAGTTTTATCTTATCATTCGTATATAATGTTGTTGGATTGAGCTTTGCATTTACCGGAACTCTTTCTCCGTTAGTTGCTGCTATTTTAATGCCCGTAAGCTCAATATCTGCAGTTGTCTTTACAACATTAGCTGTGAATATTTCTGCAAAGAAGAAAGGCTTATTATAATGCAGATAGTAGTTGTTTTGATTGGCGCAAGTTTGTTGGTTGCATTAGGATTTTTGGTCGCATACCTATGGGCCGTAAAATCGGGACAGTATGATGACAAATACACGCCATCAGTTAGAATTTTGTTTGATGAAAATAAAAAAGCAAAGGACACGAGTAAAAAGTAAAAACAACACTTTCACTGCTTGATGTTCATGGCTCGAACCTATCAATAAAACAAGGAGTTCTCTGAATGCAGTTGGAGAAATTCAGTTACGACA
>CAZEDR010000285.1:0-4319 GCA_964510975.1 uncultured Melioribacter sp.
AAGTTGATACCGCAAATACGTCCCACAATAGTGGAGAAGTAAAATTAACCCACATAGAATGCTGATTTGGATATGGAAAAAGATAACCTGCTAACCAAGGACGTCCAACGTGCAGTAAGGGGAAAAGACCGGCAGTCATAACTGCGAAGATTGTCATACCCTCAGCAAAACGGGCAATACCGGTACGCCATTTTTGTCTAAACAAAAATAGAATTGCAGAAATAAGTGTTCCCGCGTGGCCAATTCCAACCCAGAAAACGAAGTTGACAATATCAAAAGCCCATCCAACCGGATTGTTATTTCCCCACATACCAATTCCGTAGTAGATAGTCAATCCAAACCCGATGAGCAGAAGCGACATCAAAGAAAGTGTTATAGAAAGAGCAATATAAAATTTCTTATTAGGCTTCTCATTTAGCGGTTTACTGAATAGATCATCAAGCTCTCTTAGTCCCGGCTTGCCTTCTACTACAGAAAGCTCTTGTGTATAATCGACTGAACTCAAATTACTTCCTCCGAATGAGTATTCCGAAGCTTTGCTATATATGTTACATTCGGCTTAACGTTTAATTCCTCTAAAACGTGATAAGCTAGATTGTGGTTTCTAAGTTTTGCGATCTGTGATTCTTTATCATGCGCATCGCCAAAAACAATTGCGTTTGCCGGACAAGCTTGCTGACAAGCAGTAACTACATCTGTTCCTTTCAATTCTCTTCCATCTTTAATTGCATCGGAACGGGCTTCCATAATTCTCTGAACGCAGAAGGTACACTTCTCCATAACACCGCGCGAGCGGACTGTAACTTCCGGATTGTGGACCATTGCAGTTAAATTATTTTCATAATAAGCGTCTGCAAAATGATCGCGGAAGTTAAAAAAGTTATAACGGCGAACTTTATAAGGACAGTTGTTTGAACAATAACGTGTTCCTACGCATCTGTTGTAAGCCATCTGGTTTAATCCGTCCGGACTGTGGTTAGTTGCATTAACCGGACAAACATTTTCGCACGGTGCGTTATCGCAATGCTGACAAAGCATAGGCTGGTTGCTTGCAATCGGATCATCCGGTGTACCGCTATAGTATCTGTCAATTCTCATCCATTGCATTTCACGTCCGCGTCCAACTTGATCTTTGCCAACAACCGGAACATTGTTTTCAACGTTGCAAGCAGTAACACATGTTCCGCAGCTTGTGCATTTATTAAGATCAATTGCCATTGCCCACTTTGTGCCGGTATATTCATGCTCGCGTGTTATACTAAATTCTTCTTTAACTTCTTCGTGTAAGAACTTTGGTTCGTTCTTGTACTTTTCTACAGTACCTTCTTGAATAATTTTTCTGATGCGGTGAAAATCTTTTACAAAAGTATCATCAAGAGAATGATGCTCTTGTGTTGACACAAGTTTATGAGTTCCTTCAACTTTTTTAACATTTACATTCTGGATTATGGAGCTTTCCAGTGAAGGAACGAATACGTTTGCGTCAAAGCCTACATTCTTACCAACATCTCCAACAACTTTTCTTCCGTAACCAAGTTCAATGTTAATTGTAGTATTGTGAACACCGGGCTGAACTAAAACCGGGATTGTTAAATTGCTTCCATTCGCACTTATCTCAATTAAATCATCCATTTCCAATCCAAGTTCATTAGCTGAATCGGGGGAAATTGTAGCATAATTATCCCAAGCAACTTTTGTAACCGGATGAGGAGTTTCGTGCAGCCAGCCGTTATTTGCAAATTTGCCGGCACCTATAAAATAGCTTTCGGTTAAATGAAGTGTGTAGCTTGTTTCATCTTTCGGCAGTTGTATTGCACTGAAGAATGATTGAGAAATATTCTTTGCCGCGCCGGCTTCATTAAATGTAACAACTCCGTCATGCAATGCCGAATACCAGAATGTTTTCTGATCAGCCAAAGAATTTTTCTTTGTGCAGATAGTCTGGTTGAAATTATCCACTAAATACTGATGATAAATTTTATCATTGTAAGAAGATGAATTTCCGGCAAGCCAAGTAAGCAGAATCGCTTCTTTCTGTCTTGTGTTAAAGATTGGAGAAATAACCGGCTGCTGCAAACTGTAAACGCCGCTCTTAGCGTAAGCATCTCCCCAGCTTTCCAAAGCATGATTAATCGGCAAGCTGTAATTGCTTACTGCGGATGTATCATTTTCCGCTTCTACAAGCGATACAACTGTTTTAACTTTTTTAAGTGCAGATTCATACTTGAACATTTTCGGCAAATCAAAAACCGGGTTAGTATCTATGTGAATTACAACATCAACATTGCCGGAATTCATCGAAGCGACAAGTGATTGTATTTCGGCTGATGTAGAAGTATTGACGACAGATTTATTTACAGCGTTATAATCATAAAGCGCTGTGTTGCCGAGAATTTCATTTAACAGATTAACCGCTGTGTGTACTTCTTTTGATAAAGTATCGCCAGCATAAACAATTGACTTTCCTTTATTCGCAATTAAATCTTGTACCAGATGAGTTAGCTTTTTGCTTTGTCCGCCGGCAAATTTTGTCAATGAGCATTTGCTTATTAAACTTGAAGCTGCAGCATCTATAGAAACAGCAGAACCGGTTTTAACCACCTCGTTAGCAATTGCGAGAACAAACTCCAGTTGCTTGCTTGGAGAAACTCTTAAGCGATAGTCGGACATCATTCCTGTAGCGCTCATTCTTCCTTCGGCAACATACAATCTGTTCACATCAAGATTTTCTACTACTTCTCTTCTTGCAGCAAAACGTCTTGTGTTTTCAATAAAACCACCTTCGTTACCTAAGAAATCCGCATCCAGAGCAAGAATTACATTTGCTTCTTCCCATTTTACTGTAGGATATTCTACAGTGCCGTAAGTATCTAACCAAGCGGCGCGTCTCGCGGAATCTCCAAGCAAACTATATGAATAAACTCTTGTGCTGCTGTATTTTGCTGTAAACTCATCAAGAACTTTTCTAGTTGTTGGCGAAACAATCTTATCAGTCAAAATAGCTATCTGCTTTCCGCTTGCTTGCGCATTATTTATAGCAGAAATAATATCGGAATCAACGGAGCTCCATGACGCAGCATTTCTTCCGGCAAACGGCTCGCTCATTCTTTCGGGATCGTACAGCCCCAATATGCTCGCCTGACCTTTTGAGCAAATCTTACCTTGATTTGTCGGATGATCGGGATTACCGTCTATCTTTATCGGTCTGCCTTCTCTAGTCTTAACAAGAACACCGCACGCTTGCGAACATCCGGCACAAGTGGAAGCATACAAGTTTGCTTTTCCCGGCAAAACTTCTTCTGGACGCTTGTTATAAGGAATTATCTCTCCCTTATCTCTGTAATCCGAGCAAGCAGTAGCTGCAAACGCGGCTGATGCAGTAAGAGCGGCTAAAAATTTTCTGCGGGAAAGTCCCGATAGTTGTGAAGGATTGAAATCGTCCGTAACACCTTCATTAAACTCATTTACTTTGGCTTCAAACACAGCCGGATCGTCGTAATAATCTTTTAGACTTTTCCAAAAATCTTTTTTATTGTATTCGGAAGAACTCATTTTTAAACCTTACTCGTTCTTTTAACAGCTTCTGGATGAATTTTAATTGACACTTTTTTATTTGATAAGTTTGCAACATTCTTAACTGTCTTCGATGCTTTGCTGCCTGTAAATGCTAACCCCAGCGCGCTTAGTCCAATCATACTGAAAAATGTTTTTCTGTTTAGTTTATTCATCATCTTCTCCTATCTGTGGCAAGCGGAACAGTTTTCCGGACCATTCTTAACTTGTTTTAGGTATGGAATATTTTCGTGAGGCTTACGATGGCAGTCCAAACATGCAGTCATTGTAAATCCTTTTGCTTGCGCAACAACTTCCATCTCTTTAACATCACCGTGACAGCTTATGCAGTCAATTCCTTTGTTCACATGAACACTGTGGTTGAAATATGCATACTCCGGAACCTTGTGAATTCTCTTCCAAGGAATCGGTTTGCCGGTTTCATAATATTGAGTCAACTTAATGATCTCGGGACGGTCTTTTCGTGCAAGTGTATGGCAGTTCATACAAACATTTACAGATGGAATTGTTGCGTGCCTAACCTTTTCAACTCCTATATGGCAGTATTTACAGTCTATTGCCATTTGTCCCGCGTGAAGTTTATGGGAGAATTTTATCGGCTGTTCCGGTGAATAACCAATACCGTCTCTTTCAGCGCGGGCAATGTAAAATGTAAGTATGAATGATGTTACTATTACGAAAAGAGTTAAGGGTAAGCGAATTTTTAGAGCATAATCCAGCACCGTTCTCTTCATTTAGGACCTGTA
>CAZEDR010000286.1:0-4290 GCA_964510975.1 uncultured Melioribacter sp.
GAAATACTATTTTTTGAGACGCACGCGGTGCGTCTTTACGTTTCAGTCTTGTAGAGACATGCCATGGCATGTCTTTACACTTTAATTGCGATGGGGTGATTGTTGGCAGCAGAGTTATGAAATCTTTATTGAACGGCGAAGAGCGAAAAGAAACGCTAAAAATTATTGAGCGGTTAAGCGAAGCATGTGATTAAGCTTTTGTAGAGACGCATCGAATGCGTCTCCGAAATACTATTTTTTTGAGACGCACGTGGTGCGTCTTTACATTTTAGTTTGTATGATATTTGTCGGCAGCCGTGTTATGAAATCTTTGCTGAACGAAGAAAACGCTAAAGATTAAAGAGCAGTTGAGTGAAGCGTGTAACGCTTGACGTAGAGACATGCCATGGCATGTCTTTACACTTTAATTGCGATGGGGTGATTGTCGGCAGTAGAGTAATGAAATCTTTACTGAACGGTGAAGAGCGAAAAGAAACGCTGAAAATTATTGAGCAATTAAGCCAAGCTTGCGGTTAAGCTTTTGTAGAGACGACCCGCCGGGTCGTCTCTACTTTTCTACCTCGTAGAGACTTGCCGCGGCAAGTCTTTACATTTTAGCTTGTATGATATTTGCCAGCAGCCGTGTTATGAAATCTTTATTGAACGGCGAAGAAAGAAAAGAAACACTAAAGATTATTGAGCAGTTAAGCCAAGCTTGTGAGGTTTAACGTCGAGACGTTGCACGCAACGTCTCGACATATTTTCAATAAGAGCAACCTTATCAAACTGCAACGGGTTTATTTCAACAAAACCAACTTTCTTGTTTGCACAAATTTGTCGGCTTGTAACCTATAAAAGTAGATGCCACTTGAAAGATTTGCACCATCAAGAACTACTTCATATCTGCCTGGAAGTTTTTCTTCTCTTACCAGTGTAGCAATTTCTTGCCCAAGTATATTAAACACTATTAAAGAGACAAAACCTTTTTGGGGAACCGAAAATGAAATTCTCGTAGATGGGTTAAAAGGATTAGGATAGTTTTGCGCTAAAAGATAAGCGTTCGGAATTTCTTCGTCAAAATAGCTGGACAATTCCTTAAAATTCTTTGTCGAAAAGCTAATCGAATCACCCTCAAGAAATGGTTTATGATTGTAGATATAAAGTGTATCACCTTTTGTAGGAATTCTGATACCAGTGTCGGTGTTTTTTAAATAAATCCAATAAGAAAATTTATTATTCACTTCCTCGCCATCTAGAAATACAATCCTGTCTCTTTTGGCACCATCAAAAGAAAATATTCCATCTACTCCATCTATCTCTGCAAATCCAAACTCGACTGGTTTGTTTTTAGTAACATTCATTACTTTAAAATTCACAGGTTTGACTGAGAATGTATTTGTCCCAATCTTGAACTCCTTAGAAATACCAAGACCTACATCACCAAAGATTATCTGATAATCATATGGAACTTTGTTACCTCTCATCAATCCTATGTTTGATGTAGTATAGAATGTCTCAAACGCGAACGGGTATATGGTATTCGAGCTCCATTTAGTATTATCTGTGTTTAAGTAAATACTATCATTCTCTACAGCTATATTCAATCCATCAAAGTAAGGACTCTCGGTTAAATTATTCATAGCAGTTTCTTGAATAATACATTTTTTACCCACTGTTTTATCTGTAATATCGTACACTAAAACATTTTTAGAGTTCTTGTAAAACATTACTGTATAGTCATGACCGGTGATTTCTTTCATATTCTTAATGTGAACTTCAAATGCACCTGTCGCATTCGAGTTTTTTATTTGCTTCATTAATAATTCATTAGGCTGATTATAGAAATTATGCAGATTTATTCCCCCAATAATTTGTGAGACCATATCTGTACCAGTTAGTATTTCAGCCTTTATTTGAGTTGTTCTGCTGTTCGGAAGCGATTTTGTATCAATGCTATATGCTCCTATCATTTCTTTGATCCCTCCAATAAGTAGATTCCATTCTGACAACTTATTTAATCTATGATATAAATTAATTTGAAAATCGTCACCATCGGCATCTCCTGCATTCCATTCAAGCCTAAAACTATTATTTATTGTCTGTCCCTCAGATAAAGACACCATTTTAATTTGTGGAAGAACATTTACATTTGTTCTATTGATTGTGAATTCGTCAGAATCAACTAAACTGTATGCTTTGTTTGAGTATGAGAAAACTCTGATTTTATTGTGAACTCCGTCTGGAACTCCTGTTAAGTACATTACATATTGATTGGAATTAGTTGAGTCCGTACCCAAGTAAATCCAAGTGGTGCCAAAATCTGTAGATAGAAAAATATCGGATTTTACATTTGTAGTATCTATATCATTAGTCCAATTGACTATTAATTTATCTAAATATGTTTGCCTTTTCTGAGGTGTTAATATCTTACTTTTAACAACAGTTGGATTAAATCCTGACTCAACCAAAAATTTTGCATACCTTAATTTTCTTTTAACTTCTGCAATTCTTACTTTTTGTTGAGGATCAACCATCGGTCCATTCCCCATAATTACAGCTGAAATAATCTCGGTACTTTTCCCGGCATCAAGTGAAAAATAACTGCTTGATATAAAATGATCATATTCGCCTGGTACAACCTCCTTGGGATCTATAAATTTATCTGGAATTAAAAAATTAAACCACATATTTGCATCACTATTAATGTTGAATCCTCCTGCCGGCATATAATGATGATTAGTTATACCAAGTTCCTTTTTGTTACTGTCTAAGGGGGCTTTTAATAAGCTAAACCCAAAGCAGCCTACTGGAGTGTTTCTGAAATCTGGGGCTTTGTTATCATTATCATATGTGATAATTAGTTTATTATTAAAATCTAAACATAACATATCATCTTGTGAATCTCCGTTGCCTCCAACATAATCTGCCACCCAAAACGTTGCCCCCATTTTCTTAAGTGTGTTAGTGCCATCATTTTTGATCTTGTAATAGTGAAATATTATATCCTCAAAAGGATAGGGATTAAATGCCAAACTCCGACACTCAACAACTAAACCTAGTCCTTTACGTTTCAAATCGGTTTTATCGGGGAAATAGTTTGGATATCTATCATATAGATCATCCGACATTTTATAATAAGTTTCTTGACCATCTATAAATCTATCTTTTCCTAAAATTCCATTCCATTTACTCTTCCAACCCGGATCAAGTTTATCGTCCAGCTTATCGGGCCAATAGTCGGGCCAACTTAGTGGGTCGGTACTTGATGCAATAGTATTTCCAGATTTATTCGAATAGCCTGGAATAGGTTCAAAATTCCATGATTTTTTTTCAGGTGATGATCTATAAGCGGATGTAATAATAATATCTTTTTTTTCACCTAAGTTATCAACTACTTCTGCACCTAATAACAAACATTGCAATGCTAGATATACTTGCCCAGAGTTCTTTGGCCACTCATATGGTGTTTGAATTGAATAAGGTTCAGATCCAGCATAACGCCCACTTAAACCAAAATTGAAAATTGAGGTTCTGATTTTATTGCTTTCTAGTTGCGTTTTTGCCCGCAATAAAGGATTACCCCGCTCTTTACTTGGAGTATAAATTGTGTCAACATCATTACAAGTTTTTCCATCTGTATGAATTACGTGAATTACAGAGTGGCTCTCGACTTCAGCTATAAGTATGGTAAAACTAATTGAGAATAAAATAAAGATTAGTGTCCCTTTCATATTGATCCCATTATAAAATATGTAGTATGATTTGGTAAAGACAAAACAACTTTAGTTCCCCTACTGTTTCTTAGAGTGGAACCCCGGTTTCTTTTTGCAACTTACCTATTGATCGATGGAATTTCAAGGAAAGAATTTGAACTGAGTGCCAGAGTTCCTAAGTGCCTTAGAGACTGAGAAACAACTCTCGGTGATTTGTTATTAGTGATTGGAGATCAGTAAAGAAGTAGATTCTTGTTAATTAGCAAGCATCAAGAACCAAGAATCCAATATCTTCAACACCCGCAGTTGTCTTTTGCGTTCTTTACAGATTCCGTAAAAGCTTTCTGCAAAACTTTTGTATCAACTTCCGAAAGTTTGTTTATGTACAAACATCCCTTTCCAGTTTTATATTTGCCAAGTTTTTGCAGAGTATCGGCAACTTCTTCATGTCCACCGGGCAGATAAAGAGCAATGTTTTGCTTGCGTGGTGAGAAACCGATTGTAAACCAATCAAGTTCTCTTCCGGAAGGATATTTAAGTTTGCGGTCTTTGAAACCAATGATGGCGGGTCCCCACATCTTAGGCTCGCTTTTGCTTG
>CAZEDR010000287.1:0-4256 GCA_964510975.1 uncultured Melioribacter sp.
TGATCTTGTGTAATGCCGGTATATAGCTGGCAATACTTAGATGGTTCGCCTTTGTCTAAGAAATAAAGCAGTCCAAGATTTAAACCAATGTATGAATCTGTTCCGCTTGGTTCGCCAGGTATTACCATTCCGTCAAATGCGGAATTACCAGTTTGATGATAACCAAATTCAGTTATTAACTTCCAGTCTTCATCCAAACACCATTCAACACCCGCGCCGGCATTAAACTGCATTACAATCGCGTTTTCATCTAGTGTACCGGTGTAATAGTTTGTAAGCATTCTATAGTTGCCGCCAACTCCACCAAATACATAAGGGGAAATTGCTTCGCAAGGAACTAAGTAATACATAAAGTCAAGGTCTCCGGTGATAGCGTTTGTTTCTTCTGTCTGGATACCAAGACCGCTTGCATACTCACTTTCCAAGTGAGAATATCCGGCTTTTAATCTAAAAGCAACATGCTCGCTAAAGTTTCTTTGCAAAGAAAGAAATCCGCCATAGTTGCTGTTTAACGCGTCTGTATTAACGCTAAGCATTCTTGGATATCTGAAACCAAACCCAAGTGACCAGCTATCTTTTGCAAGCTGGGCGTTTGCTACTTCTGCAAACCCTGCTGCCAATAATAATACTGCCACAACTAAAAATTTTTTCATTAGGTACCTCCATTAAGTGAGGGAAAACATATTATTTATTTTGTATTCGTAAACTTTATTTATCAATTCTATTTCATCAAGCGTAATTTCAACGGTGAAAAGATATAATCTCTTCACCGCTAATAATTAAGCAAAGTTTTTTTACGGATTATATCCGGCTAAACCAGCGGTACCTTGGTTATGCTGTCTCCAAACCCATTGTGTTGCACCGGCAACTCTATAAGTAGGAGCTGTAATATTAAGATTCCAAAAACCGTTGTTGTAATTTTCATTGTATATAGTGTTAATCAGTGTTTCAGTGATAGTGATTCTGAATACCCAGTCGCCGGATTCAGTCGTATGTCCAGGAGGGCCTATGATTACATTAGAAGCACTCCTTGTATCGAAAAGTACTCCATCAGAACCTCTCAATTGAGTAGGTAAGTTATAAACATACTCAAAGGTGAAATGCGAACCTATAGAATTTGCTATGTTATCACCATACTTTTGCTGAATTAGGCCATATATGTATGCGTTATTAGGAATTTGTATAGAAGTACCGACAAGAACAGTTATAAATGGAGAAGGATCAGTTGGTGAAGTATAAGTATATGCGGTAGAATTAGGGAAAATGTCAATAACAACATCTTTAGTACTTATAACTTTTTCCAACTTAGTTACCGAGAGACCATCATTAGCAACAACTTTTCCACTCGATACTAAAGAAACTTTAAGATCACCTAAAAGAGCATACTGGCCAGGTTTTGTTATTTGTACTGTCGCAGTTAAACCACTGGCACTAACAACAGCTTTTAACCCGCTATCTTCCCACTTATTTGTCGCAGTATTTAGTACTAAAACCGGAATTTGAGTTCCAGCAACTACCGGGAAAGGCAAAGTAAAACTCATTGTAACAGCAGAGGCAAAAGTCGTTACTCCCGGAGCCGAGACAGTAGTTGAAGCAACGAGGCTTTGTGTAGCAGCACCAATTGTAGGAGGAGGAGTGCTAACTATAGGAACAGCCGCAACAGCAACTTGGGTACCGGCCGGAACTGCATTGGCAGGCAAAGTCACGGAAACTTGCGTAGTTGTTTTAGCTTCATTAGTAGGATTTGTGGCTGCAGTGCCGCCAGTAGCAGCAATAGTAGTAGTAGTAGTTACAATTTTCGTTAAAACAATTGGAGATGCACCAGCAGTATTATTAGCTTTGTCATAAGAAGCAACTCTAAAACCATAACCATAACCAGAGACATTTGTAGAAACATTATAAGTTGTCTCTGTTAAATTTAGCGCTGTTAAATTAAAAGAAAACAAACCGCTTGCATTGGTAACAGATGTTGTAACAACTGAACCATCAAGCTTTACAAGACTTACAACGGCGTTAGGAATTCCATTACCAGTTGAACCATCCAGAACATAACTACTTAAAACGATAGCTTGTGCAGCTGGAGCTGTTGGGTTTGGTCTTGGCACTTCTGGTCCAACTCTGCTTGTTTCGCAGCCGGAGAAAACCAAGGAACCAACCAGAACAACTAAAAACGAAAAAACAACAAGAAAGTTTTTCCTTTTATTCATCTTTCACCTCTTGATATAATGTGTTAGTTAATTTTTGTAAATATATTTTTTATGAAACTAGGGTTTAACTTTTCTAAAAATGTATAAATTCTACTTCCAGTGTTATAACGCAATCCAATTAAATCATTTGTGTTACTTTTAACTACATAACTCCATGAATAATTTTCTGCTACTTTTACACGTGCAAGACTTGGGTTCCAATACTTGGAAGGAAACAAAGGGATAGTCAATGTAAACCCTCCGTTAGAGACACCCTCAAAAGACCGTATGGCAAAAAAGCCGATTTCAATTTCACCAAATTCCCTATTAATATCAACTCTTAAACTATTATCTTTATGTAAATAATGCCCAATGCTGGCACCGAGCGTTAGATCATACTTTTCTATCCGGTATTCCGCGCTAAGTGAACCGGTGACTAAAAATTCAGTTGCATACAAAATTCTAGTCATACCGGAGAAATCAATATAGCTGGTAACGCCAAAATTTCCACCAAGCCTAAAATTACCATTGCCAAAATATTTTTTCGTTTCAAAATCGAAACCGTATCTGTTTCCGGAAAAAATGCCGGCTGTTGTTGATATAAAGAACGCATTAGGCAGACGAAAAGTTTGATTCAGTGTAACCATTCCAGTTCTAATCGAATCTCCGCGCGAGCCAAACTCGTTCCATAAAGGGAATATTGCCTCGTAGCTCAACTTCATTCCTTTCCAAAAACTAGTTCTAATATCCGGCGTTAAATTAATTTGAGCCAATACCGGATCAGAATATGGACCGAACTCAAAACTCAACTGCGGCTTAATAACTAAATCAAATCTAAAATTGGATGAGTTGAATTCGGATTCATCCGCTAAGAGTTTGAAATCTCTATCAACATCCATTTTAATATCGGCATCATTAATAAACTGTTCAGCACTGATATTATTAGCTAAAAACTCTCTACAGTTTTTTAAACTAGAGAAAAATTTGATGATCGGAATTTTTCTATTCAGAGGAATTAGAACTAATTCCTCTCGGTCATCAATTAAAGGAACAACAATATTAAGAACTTCTTTTAGTGCATCAACTTCGAATCGGAATACGCGGTTTTCATATGCTATTAAAATTCTTGCATCTTCAATTTTTACTTTGATATTTTCAAAACCGTTTTCCGTTAACCTGGAAATTATATCATTCTTGTTAGTTGCAACTAAATCCGACAAGGGAAAAAGTATCATTAATAAAGCAATAAACAACAACTTGTATATATAACTACGGGATTTCACAATTTGTGATTCTCTATACATCTAATACTCTTGATGCCCTCTAAAAAAGAAATGAAAATCATTTGGTGGAACTTTCTTAAATCTGTAATTAATATATCAAATCAACGTTAAAATTCAAATATTTTTTACAATATTAATACTTTTATGTGACCTGCTGCATTTAGTTATTCCAATTGTTTAGATTTGTCCTATAAAAATTAGGAGAGTTATGGCATCGAACCATTCATTTGACATTGTTTCTGAAATTGATTTTCAAGAGGTCGATAACGCGATGAATCAAGCTATTAAAGAAATTCAGCAGCGTTATGATTTGAAAGACTCCAACACTGAAGTTGTTCTTAACAAGAAAGACAAGCAGCTTTCGATTAACACCAAAGATGATTATTCCCGCAAACAGACAATTGATATTCTGCAGACAAAATTTCTTAAACGAGGAATTTCTATTAAAGCTCTTAAGTATAACGAACCGGAACCCGCAGCCAGCGGACGATTAAAACAGATAATTGATTTGCAAAGCGGAATTTCGAAAGAGGATGCTAAAGTTGTTACTAAAATGATTAAAGAAAGCAAACTAAAAGTAACAGCTCAAATACAAGATGAGCAAGTACGGGTAACAGCAACTAAGATTGATGATCTGCAAGCGATTATGAAATTGATGCGTGAGGCCGATCTTGATTTCCCCACACAGTTTACAAACTTGAAGTGACCTCTGAAATAGTTGTGGTGAGCGTTCGGCTTCGCTCACGCCAGGGCTTGTCGAACCATGATGTACCACATGTTTAAAACA
>CAZEDR010000288.1:0-4249 GCA_964510975.1 uncultured Melioribacter sp.
TAACATTATTCCGAATATTGCAAGAAGGGTTGACGAATATTATCAGACATGCAAAGGCTAAGAGTGTGGAAGTAAAATTGTATTCTTTAGATAGTAAGATATTCCTTAAAATTATAGATGATGGAGTTGGAGTAAGCGAGGAGAAATTACATTCCAAAGATTCACTTGGAATTATTGGCATGAGAGAGAGACTAAAACAATTTAACGGTTCTTTAGAAATAATATCGTCAATAAATAAAGGCACCACTTTAGCAGTCTTTGTTCCAATAAATTAAAAGGAGGGAAATATGAATGTATTAATTGCAGACGATCATTCGGTTGTTAGAGAAGGATTGAAACAAATTGTTATGAAGGTGAATGAAGTATCAACGATTGATGAAGCGAAAGAAGGGCGAGAAGCATTAAAAAAAATAGAAATGAACCATTATGATCTGGTTATATTGGATATATCAATGCCTTATTTGAGTGGACTTGATATACTTAAGATTATGAAAGATAAAAATGAAAAAGCGCCGGTACTAATGCTAAGTGTACACCCGCAAGAACAATATGCAATACGGGCATTCAATTTAGGCGCATCCGGTTATTTATGTAAATACAGTATAACCGAGGAACTTGCTTTAGCAATAAGAAAAATTGCAGATGGTGGTAAATATATAACCCCGGCATTAGCGGAAAACATTATCTTCACAAAAAATGAGGATATTAAGAAGATGCCTCACGAGATGCTATCCGAACGCGAATTCCAAGTTATGTGTATGCTTGCCAAAGGAAAATCAGTTAAGGAAATTGCATGCGAACTATTAATAAGTGGTAAAACAGTAAGTACATACCGAACACGGATTCTTGAAAAAACCGGTATGAAAAACAATGCAGAATTAACTCATTACGCTATTAGAAATGAATTGATTGAATAAGTATAAAGGTAAGCAGTAATAAACCATAACCTACAGCCTAACAGCCTACTACCTAACAACCTACAGCCTAATTCATGTCAGGCAAACACCTACAAAGAAATCAGCATTCTACGGATATTATTTTTAACCGCTTTATACTAAATTACAAACAAGTTGCCATAAGAGTAGATACGATGAAAATAGTAATAGCTGACGATTCGGATATGCTAAGAGAGCGAATAAAAGAGTCGCTGAAAAATATTAACAATGTAGAAATAGTCGGCGAAGCTAAAACCGGGACGGAAGCATTAAAAATCATACAAGAGAATAATCCGGATTTTGTTTTGTTAGATATTAAAATGCCTGAACTAAATGGTATCGAAGTTCTGAAGAAAATAAAAAGTAAAGAGAGTAAGATTAAAGTATGCATCTTCACAAACTATGCTTATAAACAATATCAAACAAAGTGTGCGGAAGAAGGAGCGGATTATTTCTTTGACAAAAACGTAAATATTCAAGTAATAAAAAACTTGATAGAGCAACTTTCGATGAATAAGATAGCAGAGTACCATGTTTAATTTAGGCAGTAGTGAAAAAGAAAAAATTGTTTTATTTAGTCTTGATGAACCTAGATACGCTTTACATTTATCAGTAGTTGAAAGAGTAGTTATGGCTGTAGAAATTATACCATTACCAAAAGCACCGGAAATAATATTAGGAGTAGTGAATTATCAAGGATTAATTATTCCTGTAATAGATATCCGTAAACGGTTTCGCTTACCATTTAGAGAAATATCATTAGAAGATCAATTCATAATTGCAAAGACGGCTAAGCGCTTTGTTATTCTAGTTGTAGATTCAGTTTCCGGCGTTTATGAGCTTGATAAATATCAAATAGTAGATACAGCTGAGGCATTCCCATATACTGTCTATCTTTCCGGTATAGCCAAGGTTGATACAAATATTGTTCTGATAAGCGATCTTGAAAAATTTCTTTCTCTTGATGAAGAACAAATATTGGATGAAATACTTTAAAGAAGGGTGGGATGAAACAAACTTTAACGGAATATACTCTTTCGCAACTCAGTGAATTTATTGCAACGAAACTTGGATTGCATTTCTCCAAAGACCGGTGGAACGATTTGGAGCGTAATATTAGTTCGGCAGCAAATGAGCATGGTTATAAAAATGGGGAAGAGTATGCTCAACACATAATGACAACACAGTTACCATCACAACACATAGAATTATTAGCAGAACATTTTACTATTAATGAAACATTTTTTTGGCGTGAACCGGAAACCTTTAATGCGCTGGAGCAAAAAATACTTCCGGAATTAATTAGTCTTAGGCAAAAAGAGAAAAGTATAAGAATTTGGAGCACCGGCTGCTCTTCAGGTGAAGAGCCGTATTCCATTGCTATAGCGTTATCAAGAGTTATTCAGAACACCGCTAATTGGAATATCTCAATTCTGGCCACAGATGTTAATCCCCTTGTTTTGGAAAAAGCAGCTAGGGGCGAATATAGTCTTTGGTCGTTCCGTAATTCGCCCAATTGGTTAAAGGATAATTACTTTGTACAGAAGGGGAAAAATAAGTTCGAAATTATACATGCAATTAAAAGTATGGTGAAATTCGAAAATCTGAATTTAGCGGAAGATGTTTTTCCATTGCAACTTACAAATACGGATGCAATGGACATTATATTTTGCCGCAATGTGCTTATGTATTTCACACTTGATTGTTCTAGAAAAGTCACTCAAAAGTTATTTAGCTCTCTGCGTCCGGGAGGTTATCTTGTAGTTTCCGCAAGCGAACTATCCTTACAGAATTTTCCGGAATTTATACATGTTAATCTACCGGGTATGGTTGTATATCAAAAACCTTCCTCTAAGACAAAGCACAAAAGCAAAATCCCATTAATAGAAGTATTACCCGAACAGCAATCATCTCAAAGTCAATTTACTCTATGTAATCTTTCTAATACCGATTGCATACAACCGGTTGAAAAGGAAATTGAGATACCTGTAGTAAACGAGCTGCAATCTTTGGTATCAAGCTCGGCTGAGAACAACTCATTTACAAATGAAGAACTTCCAACCAAAGGTAGAACGATAGAGGAATTATTAATTCAAATCCGTGATTTAGAAAACCAAGGCAAACTAATAGAAGCACAAGCATTGTGTGAAGAAGCAATTGCAGAATACAAACTCGATCCCCGCTTGTACTATCTCAATGCAATCATTCTTGAAGCAAACAATCAATTAGATGAAGCTATAGCTTCGTTGAAACGGGCAATATATCTGGACTCCAACTTTATTCTCTCATACTATTCTCTTGGAAACTTATATAAGCGGCTTGGAAAGAAAAGCAGCGCTAAAAAGAATTATGATATTGTGATATCGTTATTGAACAAGTGCGGACTTGAAGAGGTAATACCCGAATCCGGTGGATTAACTGCCGGAAGGTTCAAAGCAATATTAAGTACATAAATATTAGCCGGAGAGCAATTGTGAAGATAAGTCAATCTGAATTTGAACATCAAAAAAATGGAAAACTTGATTGGGATGAAATAAGGAGCAGAATTAATTCATTGAATGAATCTCTAAATCAAAAAGTAATGATGTCCTCAGAAAATAAACGATCTGTACTAAAATCAAGAGCCCTAGCTTTAGCCGCAGAAAAGAGTGAAGTGACTAATCCAAAAGAGTTTATTGAAATTGTTGAGTTCAGTTTGGCTTATGAAAAGTATGGAATAGAAACAACGTTCTGCCGTGAAGTGTATCCGCTAAAGGATTTTACAATTCTACCTGGTGCACCTTCTTTTGTTTTAGGAATAATAAACTTGCGCGGACAGATTATTTCCGTAATTGATCTGAAAAGATTTTTCAATTTACCGGAAAAAGGTTTGGGAGAGTTAAACAAAGTTATTGTACTTCGAAATGAACAAATAGAGTTTGGAATTCTGGCGGATGTTATTCTAGGAACCCGTTCAGTTGCAATTGATGAGCTTCAAAGTTCGCCCATTTCGGCAATAGGAATTGGGGCAGAGTATCTGAAAGGAATTACCGGTGATCATACAATCATCCTCGATTCAGAAAAAATATTAAGGGACGAAAAAATTATTGTGCATCAGGAAGCGGAGTAGAATAGGTATTTAGGTAGTAGGCTATTAGGCTGTAGGTTTTTAGACATTGGACAAATAGCCTACTGCCTAATAGTCTAAATAAGACGCTGATTAATTTATTTATAAAGGAGAAAACGAACAATGTTTAAGAACATGAAAATAGGATTACGTTTGACATTGAGTTTCGGTCTCTTAATTATTCTGATGATTGTCATTATTGTAATAG
>CAZEDR010000289.1:0-4220 GCA_964510975.1 uncultured Melioribacter sp.
CTTTCTTCACTGAATCATTCAACATTGCCAATGCGGCAGTTGTTCCGGGCGCGCCAACATCTTCAACGCCCATCGCTTTAAGAATATCCGCGATACTGTCTCCTTCCGCCGGAGTCGGAGCGAGTGAAATATCTACAATTCCGAACGGAACGCCATTTTTCTCAGCAACTTTTCTTCCGATTAGTTCGCCTGCGCGGGTAATTTTAAATATTGTTTTTTTAATTACTTCGGCTAGCTGCTGCAAATCCACATTACCGGCTTCTTTGATTGCTTCAAGAACAACGCCGGGACCACTGATTCCAACATTCAAAACAATTTCCGGCTCGGATACTCCGTGAAAAGCACCGGCGACAAAAGGATTGTCTTCAACAGCATTTGCAAACACAACAAGTTTTGCGCAGCCGATGGAATCTTTATCTTTAGTTAATTCTGCAACTTGTTTTATTGTCTCTGCCATTAAGTTCACAGCATCCATATTGATTCCAGCTTTTGTAGAACCAATATTCACGCTTGAACAAACTCTTTTTGTTTGTGCCAGTGCTTGCGGAATTGCTTTAATAAGCTCGCGCTCACCATTTGTCATTCCCTTTTGAACTAATGCTGAAAAACCGGCTATGTAATCAATTCCAATTTCTTCTGCTGCTTTATCTAAAGTTTTCGCTATCTCAATAAAGTCTTCCATTTTAAAAGCATCAAACGGAATCGAAATTGGAGTTACAGAAATTCTTTTGTTCGCAATTGAAATTCCATACTGTGCCTCAACTTCTTTTGCGTTTTTAACATGCTCTCTGCCATAGCGAACAATTTTATCGTAAATTTTTTGCTTTGTAACTTCAATGCTTCTATCGTGACAATCTCGCAGACTAATTCCAAGTGTTACTGTTCGGATATCAAAATGCTCGATTTCCGTCATTCTAATTGTTTCTAATATTTCGGTGAATTCGTAATTCATAGCTCCTCGTAAAACGTGAAAAGTGAAAAGTGAAACGGGAAACGGTTAAACGTCTTTCGTTTTCCGTCTATCGTCTTTCGCTAAATTCTGTGCATATACCGAAAAACGTCTTCGTGCTGTAAATATATTTTGATGTTGAGCGGCTCTGCTGTTTTGTACATCTCGTCTTGAATTTCTTTTAGGTCTTTTTGCGAATTAGTAATATCAATAATCATTATCATAGTAAAGAAATCACCCATGATTTTTTGGCTAAGGTCTTGAATATCGCAATTGGATTTTCCAAGTGCAGTTGTAATTGCAGCAACAATTCCGGGCTTGTTCAAACCGAATGAAGTGAGAATTACTCTTCCCGAAATAGCATCCGGCTTCTTGTTATCGAATTTTACCGATGAGTTTGTTTCAACTTTCTTACGGACAGCTTCTTTTACAACATCGGGAGTTGCGTTCGGACCCAACTCGCTTATAGTCTCAAATGTAATTCTTCTAATATCATTTTCTGTAAAATTCACGGTTTTAATCCTCTGTATTCATTCTGTAAATATTTTAAGGCTTTGTTAGCAGCTTCTCTATTCTTTTGTTCAGCAAAATTTTCGGCATTTTCCACATTGCCTCGGTAAAATCTAAGCCAGACCAGCTCACCTATCACAATTCCATCGAAAGCCCGGTTTGTAATAAACGCGTTCACAGTAAAATAACCGGCGGCTAAATTCCAAGCTAACGACAGCAAACCAGATAAAATTCTTCCAGAGTAAATCTGTCCAGAGCCGGGCAAAATATAAGAAATAACCTTTGCAAAAGTAACGGAAAGTTTGTCGTTTAGAACTTGATCGCAAAGCATTTTCAGCTCTTTTTGCGAATTAAATTCACCGAAGGATTTTGAGGCGTTTTCCCAATCATCGGCAAACATATATGCCCATCCGCGCCAGTAATTGATCTCTTCAATTCTTGAAATGAACCTTGAATCACTCTCAAGTTCGTTACAAAGCTGAAGTGCGCGTGATGTTGTCTTTCTTAATATGTTGCAGCGTATTATCTCGATTTCTGTTTCGAATAACAGCGAATCATCTTTTGAGTTTCTTTCTACCGATCCAAAATACTTTATCGCTTCGTCGAATAACGCACCGGCCTTGTAACACTGTGCAATTCTAAAATTCACCTTTGAAGCGAGGTCATTTTCTTTAGCGAAGAACAAAGTTCTCTTGTATTCCGTAATTGCGTCAAAATACTGATTCGAGTTGAATAAAGATTCTGCCCTATCAAGTGATGTCTCTGACATTGATTGAGCTTGTAGAACGCTAACTACACAAAGAAACGCTAAAACATATTTCTTAAATAGAAACATTAGAAGTCTATCTTAGGAAGAAAATAATTTCTTTCTTCGAAAAAGATTTTTATTTCGCTATCCAGATTAAACTGAAGACGGGCGTTATAAATCTGTGCTGAAGCCGCCGAGCCGTAAATACTTCCGCCGTAAAAGAAAGCTGTTAGACCAGTAAAAAGCCATCCACGGAATTGGTGATCGTGCTGGAAATTGCTTACAGCAAGAAAACCGGAAAGCAGAGTTGCACCGAAAGCTATCAGACCATCAGTTAGTTCTCCGGCATATACTTTCCCCGCACCGGGTATTGCAGCGGAAAGCAACGCAGCTGTAACCGGATTTTTCTTCGGAGGATTAGTTTTCATTTTATAGAAATAAAGCAGCCTCGTTTGAAGAGAATCTTCGAATGGTTTTAGCAATACCGTTTCGCTTGGAAGAGTTGATTTGCCGAGAAAATACGTTGCACTATTCATGCGATCTAATGACTGACTATACTTCTGCGGAAAATTTAAGCGGCTGTCATAATTCAAGCGGAATGAGCTGAAATCGTTTGAAAAGAAAAGTGATTTATAAAAATATAATTTAGCTTCATCGATCAGACTAGAGCCAACAAAAAGCGTTTTGAAATTCTGTTCAGCTTCATCATATCTGCCGATTTTTAAAAAACTGTTGGCAAATCTGAAACGTGCGGTGTCGCTATCTGAAGTTTTCAGAAACTCTTTGTATTCCCCAATTGCTCTTAGATAATCTTTTTCAAAATAAAGATGGTTTGCAAATTTTAATCTGTTTTCATAAGAATAGGGATCATTTTCCGTTGTCTGCGCAAATGCGCTTGTTACGATGAATCCAAAGCAAAACAAAATTAGTAGGAGTGATTTTCTTCTAATCATAACTATCAGTTTTCCGCCGAATTAAATTTTATTGACTGCAAATTTAGGGTGTACTTGTATACCGGGTCAAAATACTTTCCCGATTTGTGAAGCGAGTAATGACTGTTACTTTTGAAAATATTCATATCACGCGTAAATCTATCGGCAAACATTAAAGTACCAGAGAAAAGGTTGGTTTCCTTCACAGCATCAATAAAGAAGTTTGAGCATGATGGAGAAAAGGGGCAATTATCGCCATCCAGATCGCTGATAAAAAATGAATAAACACTTTTCAATGATTTCAATATGCCAATAGATGCGGAGGATCCTTGTGTTAATTCACTTTCCGAAAAAGAAGGAAGCTGAAACGAGACTTGTTTAGCTTCCCACTTTTGTCTATCAACTTGTGCGCTTAATAATGAACATGAAAAAAGAAATATGTAGAAGTACTTGTTCATCAATCTTTTAATAACTCTCTTGCTATTACAATGCGCTGAATTTCCGAAGTGCCTTCATAGATTTCGGTGATCTTGGCATCACGTAAATATCTCTCGACTAAATATTCTCTAACGTAACCGTAACCGCCATGAATTTGAATTGCTTCCAGCGCGCATTCAACAGCAACTTTTGAAGCATATAGTTTAGCCATTGCCGCTTCTTTAACATATTTCTTGCCGGCATCTTTCATTGCTGCGGCTTGAAGTGTAAGCAATTTAGCAGCTTCAACTTGTGTTGCCATTTCCGCTAACTTAAACTGGATTCCTTGATGATTGGCAATCTCTGTACCAAAAGCCTTGCGTGTCTTAGCATAATTTTTGGCAGCATCTAAAGCTCCTTCAGCAATGCCAACCGCTTGTGAAGCGATGCCAATTCTTCCACCGTTAAGCGTGTTCATAGCAAAAGTAAATCCTTTACCAACTTCCCAAACAATATTTTCTTCCGGAACTATGCAATTTTCAAATGCAAGAGAGCAAGTATCGCTACTGCGGATACCTAGCTTATCTTCTTTAACTCCATGAGTAAAACCGGGCGTTCCTTTTTCAACAAGAAAAGTTGTGATACCATGATGCGCTTTTTCTTT
>CAZEDR010000290.1:0-4194 GCA_964510975.1 uncultured Melioribacter sp.
ACCAAGTTTGCTTTCTGGGATTGGATATTTGGAACTGCTTACTTGCCGGAAGAAAAAGCTACTGATTATGGTTTGAAAACATTCTTCCCCGATAATTTTTTCAAGCAGTTTATTTTTGCGTTTCGCAGTTATAAAAAAGGCGCCTTGTAGGCGCCTTTTTATTTAATTACAATCCTTGAATCTGTTTGTCTTTTGGATGGCGAACGCTGAATACAAGCTTCTTTGTAACGGATTTGCCCGCATCAACATTTACAGTCCACTTTAGCTCGCCGTTTTCACTGTTATACTTTGCGCCGGATAATTCAATCACTTTAACAACAATATCTTCTTGCTGTGAAATTGGAATCTGTTCTTCGACAATAATTTTTACCGCGCCCTTTTTGCTATTCTTAAGTTTGATTTCGTAACCGAATGTTCTTTCAATATCGCTGCTCAAAAATTTATCTTCTGTAAAATCTTTTAACTGTTCGCGGCTAATACTTATATTTTCATCGCGACCAAGTGAAACAGCCAGAGTATCTTTCGTTGTTTCCGGATTGATGTTAGTCTTTCCAACGAAAGAATTTTCAAAGTAGATATTTGCTTCACCCGGCAGCAAGTTAAATTCACTCCAATCGGTAAGCAATGCTACCAAGAAAGCGTTGTTATCGAGTTTAGGAACTGCATAGTATTCGTAATTAGCTTTTACACTGTAATCTTTAATTGCAACGGAATGTTGTTTGGCGTCTGATGGAATTGAATATTTCATTGAAGGTGTGAACTCAACCGCAAGTTGAGTTTCAACCGCTTCAAAATAATCCGCCATAGATTCAGCAACTTGGGGAGCTGCTTGAACCATATTGTCCATTGAAACAGACTTCATCATACCGGCTGCTTTTGCATCCCTTTGAAAACTGACCGGCCGGGGAAAATCCAAATACCATGGATAAAGTTCCGGTTTAGTATTGTTTCGGTTTGGATTTCTTGTTGAAAGAACAATATCAACATCGTTCCAGTCGAATCCGCTGTTCTGGTAAACATTGGCAATATAATTAAGCTGTGCCGGAGTGTTGATCTTATCCACACGAATATTGTATGTTGGAACCCATCCGGCATCGTAAAGAATGTAAGAGAGATCTAAATCAAATGTACCGGCACTTTTAGCCGAAATTGAAACAGCAACTTCATTCGAAGGCTTGTTCAATTGATTGTTTCGCTCAGAAAGTTGTTTGCTTATCCGTTCAATATTTTTTTGAATCTTCTTTGTGTCAATAGAGACTTGCAGCATTTGAGATTTAAGATCGGCAATTTTCTTTCTGAAGAAATCCGCCATTTTTTGCAGCTCGCTAACTGAAACTCCTATCCGGTCATTCCCAATACTCTTATTAGCAAGAATTAAATCCAGTTCATATTTAAGAACATCGCTGTCGTTTTGCTTCAAAGCCAAATATTTATTATAGAGTTCCAACGAATCTTCGAGAGCTTTAATATCCGGATGTTTTTCCGGCGAACGCAGATAATCAAATCTTTGAACTACCGAGATAATTATACCATCACCTTTTCCCGACACGTTTATACTATTGCGGTCTATACTTCCGGCAATTCCCGTAACAACAACTTCGTTAATACCTTTTTCCAACTTCACTTTGGCATTTTGTTTTAGCTCGGCCCCACGTAGAAAAACTTTTACGCCGGTTAAATTTGGCTTTACAATTATTTCGCCGGAAGCAAAAACGGATTGCGAAATTACTACAACCGCTACAATTGCCAGAAATACTTTCTTCATGTTGTCTCCATCTGATGTTCTAATTTAAGCAAACTGAATCTTATACATAAGCAGTCTTTCTTCAGTTCCGCATATTTATGTGCGAATAATCATCTATATAGCAAAGGGATTCCTTTCATAACTAAAGCCCTTTCTTTATTTTTAAAACAAAGTTTGAAAGGGCGATTCCCTTTCTTAATCTATAAGAGAAAGTTTGAATGAAAAAGCTATTAATTGAGCTCCTCAAAAAATATTATACACAGATTAGTGATAAGTGGATTGATATTTTAATTCCAATCTACAAGGACAAGCTCACAGAGACTCAAATTCAAGCTTTTGTTTACAGCAGTTTGAACACATTCATAGATGTTATACGAAAAACCGATTACAAAGAGGCAGATCAGTTTCTAATCTCAAGCTATAATTTATTCTCGGCTACTAATCTGAACTTGTTGGAGATCAGCCAGATTTTCAGTCAAGGAAGGTTTGCTGTATTAAACTCCATAGAACTAGAAAACAATGAAACCGATCCGGTAATTCTGCTGGGTTTTCTTGATGATTTGATTGAACAAATTTACGCCCGTTACGGAATGCTTCATCAAGAAATGAAAATGAAGGAACTGGAACTTGACCGCGACCGTCTTGCATCAAAATTGGAATTCGATCAGCAGTATCTCAAAAGTATTCTTGTTTCGTCTGATCAAGCAATAATGGTTGTAGATGAGCATGAAAGATTTATTGCATGGAACAAAGGCGCCGAAAAAATATTCGGCTACCGCGAAGATGAAATTATTGGAAAACCATCCTACATTCTCTTTCCCGCCGGCGAAAAATATGTAAAAGAAAGAGACAGTATTATTGAAGATGCACGCAAGATAGGACACACAAGCATTGTAGAAACCGAAAGAATTAAAAAGAATGGCGAGTTCATAACTGTACGTTTAAGTGTTTCAAGATTACCGAGTTCTACCGGCGAATACGTTGGGCGCTCAATCATCATTAAAGATCATACTGAATACAAACGCTTGCAAGCGCAAATAGATCAATCGGAAAAGCTTGCCGTTATTGGACAGATGGCAGCCGGTGTGGCTCACGAAATAGGCAACCCACTTACTTCAATTTCTGCACTTGTTCAAATTCTGCAGCGCAGAAGTCAAGATGCTTTTATGAGCGAACAGCTTGTTAACATTAAAGAAAATATTGATCGCATTACACGAATAGTTCGCGAGCTGGTTGATTTCAGCCGTCCCCCAAGTTATGTAACAAACTTGCAAGACATTACTGACATAATTAAAACCGCTATTGGAATTGTAAAGTATGATAAACGAGTAAGAAAAGTAAAATTTGAAACAGAGCTTAAAGATTTTCTTCCTAGCGTGAACATTGCTGCAGATCAGATTCTGCAAGTTCTCGTTAATGTTCTAATCAATGCTCTTGATGCAATAGACGGTAACGGCATAGTTACTGTGAAATCACGTTACGATCAAATAAAAATATATGTTGATATTACAGACGATGGATGCGGTATGGATAGTTTGACAATGGAAAAAATATTCGATCCCTTCTTTACAACTAAAGAAGTTGGCAAGGGGACCGGATTGGGACTATCAGTCAGTTACGGAATAGTAAACCGATTTGGCGGAGAAATAAAAGTTAGCAGTAAATTAAACGAGGGTAGTACATTTACCATTTCGCTTCCACTTGCAGAAAACTAAGGAGAAACAATGTCTTCAAAAATTTTAATTGTAGATGATGAAAGGCCGATTCGCGATTCTTTAAAAATGATTTTAGATGAAGAAGGTTTTTCTACAACTGTAGCAAGCGATGGAGAAGATGCGCTTCAGAAATTACAAGCTGAAAACTATGATGTGGTAATCACAGACATAAAAATGCCTAAGATGGATGGCATTCAGCTCCTTGATGCTACATCAAAAGTTTCGCCGGATACGTTTTTTATAATTATGACAGCATATGCTTCCGTTAAAACCGCGATAGACGCGCTTCATCACGGTGCTTACGATTATTTAATAAAGCCGGTTGAATTTGAAGATGTAATTCTTCGTTTAAAGAAACTTATTGAATTTAAAAATCTTTCTACGGAAAACCGTGCTTTACGCCAAAGACTCTCTTTTGAAGCCGGATTTGTAAATATGATTGGCAACAGCGAGCCGATGAAAAAAGTTTTCGATGTTATTAGTCAAGTTGCCCCAACAAACACAAATGTTTTAATTATGGGTAAAAGCGGAACCGGAAAAGAAATGGTTGCTAAAGCCATTCATCTAAACAGCAAAAGGAAGGATAAAATTTTTCTTCCCATTAACTGCGGAGCTATTTCCGAGAATTTAATAGAGAGTGAATTGTTTGGTCACAAAAAAGGATCTTTTACCGGTGCAAGTGAAGAGAAAATGGGCTTATTCAAAGTTGCTGATGGTGGCACATTGTTTCTTGAT
>CAZEDR010000291.1:0-4157 GCA_964510975.1 uncultured Melioribacter sp.
CAATAAGCTTCAATCACAGCACGACAAAGTTTCCGCTGCTTGGTTCGCATACTACTGTGAAGTGTGGTTTATGTCATACATCAACTCTAACCGGAACGCCGACAACTTGTTACTCATGCCATCAAGCAAAATATACATCGGCGTCAAACCACGTATCACAAGGCTATCCAACAACATGCGAGCAATGCCATAACTCAACTGATTGGAAAGCAACGACGTTTAATCACGCGACAACAAAGTTTCCGCTTTTGGGTTCACACGTAACAGTAAAATGTAATTCATGTCATACCGGAGGATTTACCGGAACGCCAACAGCTTGTTATTCATGTCATCAAGCAAAATATACAGCGGCGCCGAACCACGCATCTCAAGGCTACCCAACAACATGCGAGCAATGCCACAACTCAACAGATTGGAAAGCGACGACGTTTAATCACTCGACAACAGCATTCCCATTAACCGGTGCGCATATTTCAGTTGTATGCAATAGTTGCCATACTACAACTTTCAAGGGAACTCCGACTATTTGTTCAAGCTGTCATACTCAGAAATTCCAGAGTACAACGAATCCAAATCATACAGCACTCGGAATACCAAATTCTTGTGAGCGATGCCATACTACAATTGCTGGATGGAAGCCGGCTACGTTCCCAATTCATAATAATTATTATCAAATACTTGGGGCACATTTACAGATATCAAACCAGTGCGCAAGCTGCCATGCCGGAAACTATAACACTAAACACAACGGTTGTGTAAGCTGTCATTTAGCAGACTATAATCGAGTCACAAATCCAAATCATGCGACTGCAAAATTCCCAACCGCGTGCGAAAGCTGCCATACGCAAAATGTATGGAAGCCATCTACGTTCAATCATGATGGCCAGTATTTCCCAATTTATACCGGCGAGCACAGAGGAGAATGGAACTTATGCACCGATTGTCACACAAATCAATCTAACTATAAAGTATTCGAATGTATTAATTGTCACGAACACAATAAAACAGATATGGACAGTGAACATAGAGGCAAATCCGGATATTTGTATCAATCAACTGCATGTTACAATTGTCATCCAAATGGAAAAAGTTAAGTAATGAATAAATCTGTTCTAGCATTATTATTATTAGGCTTGGTTCAAATACTCGGCCAAACAAATTCTTTTGAAGAACGAAAGGGAAAAGTATCTTTTCTTACTTCACAAAATATATACGTGCGGTTTGAAAGCACTATTGGCATTAACAAAAATGATACTCTCTTTTTTGTTCAAGACAAAAAACTGAAGGCAGCCATTGTTGTTCAATACGTTTCATCAAACTCATGTTCCGGTACTGCCGTTACTAGTTTTCAATTTAAAACTGATGATGAGATATTCGCACGGATAAAAATAATTAGAGAAGCAAAAGTAGAACTTCCAACCTCGGACAAAAAAGAGAACGTTGAGCTAACTAATCTCATTGAAGATAAAAAGGAAACTAAAAAAGGCAGTGCTTTTTTTAAGAGATCAAATGGAAACATTTCAGTCTCTTCTTATTCAAATAAGTCTAACGGTCCCGGCTCGGCAGATTTTCAACATTGGCGCTTTAACTTTTCTTTTGATGCCGACTCGGTTTCAAGTTCACCTTTATCGTTTTCATCATACATAAACTTTTCTTATAGAGCCGATAGATGGAATGAAGTAAAAAATAATCTAGGGCAAGCACTGAAGATTTATGATTTAGCCTTGCGCTACGATTTTTCTCCAAACACTAAAATTAGTCTAGGAAGAAAAATAAATTTTAAGACGTCGAGTTTGGGTGCAATAGACGGGCTACAATTTGAAACATCATTAAAGAAATTTGTATTTGGTATCGTAGCTGGTTCACATCCAAGCTTTTCTGATTATGGTTATGATGTAAAAATGTTTGAGTATGGCGGTTATGTGTTTCGCAGCGATAGCATTGGCAAGGCTACTATGCAGAATACAATTGGCGTATTTGAGCAGACTAACAATTTTAAAACCGACCGACGCTTTTTATATTTTCAACATAACAACAGCATTACTCAATCGCTTGGCTTTTTTGTTTCTTCCGAAGTTGATCTTTACAAACGAAAGGGGGGCGTTGAGCAGAATGTGTTTAATATGACAAGTTTATTTGCAATGGGTTCTTATAATCCAACAAACTGGATCGGATTTAGCGCCTCGTACGATGCAAGAAAAAATGTAGTCTACTACGAGACATTCAAAACTTACGCAGATAGTATTTTAGAATCCGCAACGCGGCAAGGATTTTCTATGCGGGTAAATCTTCGCCCAATAAATTATATGTGGATAGGATTTAATTATGGTTACCGTTTTAGCAAAGATGACCCCCGTCCTTCCAGCAACTACGGAATTAACTTTAATTACCTACAACTACCATGGATTGCTTCTGGATTGAACATGAATTACAATCGAATTGAATCCGGATATGTAAATGGCAATTACTATGGAGCTAGCCTATATAAGGATTTGTTAAACGGGGAGATAAATCTTAGTCTTGGATATAAAATTGTAGATTATAAGTTTTCTTCCGGCTCATTTAGTTTTTTACAAAAGATTGGAAACATAGATATATCATGGAGGGTACGAGCTTCCTTGTTTTTTACTGCAAGCTATGAAGGCACTTTCCAAGAAAAAACAACTTACGGACGATTGTTCCTAAGTTTATCCCAGAGGTTTTGATAGTACTGTTTGATGGGGAAGTTTTTAGTTTTAGATGCACAGTAAATGTGTATGAGGAAGTCAATCTTCAAAGCAAATCTATCCAAATCCAACACCTAAACTATAAGTAACTGAAATTGCTTCTTTAGCGGAAAGCCCCCTCTCTTTCCCTTATCCTACCTAAAAAACAGAAACTGAATTTCAGAAACCTTGAAATTATTACTTGACAGCTACCTCTTTTTAAACATATATCGTGTATGACATCTAACGTATCCTGTGTTATAAATTTGATTGCTTTGGACTAAAATCATTGGAAAAAGAACATGTTTACTCGAGTCGGAAACAAAGAATTACTAAGTATTCGCGTTGCAGATGAGATTGAAGACGCGATCCACACTGGCAAAATTCAATAGGTGAAAAACTTCCCTCTGAATTTGAATTGTGCAATCAATTTGGCGTTGGCAGAACTGCTGTTCGCGAAGCGCTTAGAATGCTCAGTGCAAAAGGAATGATCTCAATTGAAAAGGGGAGAGGAATTTTTATCCGCGGACTGACTTCAAAAAATGTTACCGATCCGATGCACAGCTATCTCAAAACAAAAGGTGGTGCTTCCTATGTAATAGACATTATTGAAGACAGATATATCATAGAACCTTCAATTGCCAGCCTTGCCTCACTAAACAGAAAAGATGTGGATATAGAAAGAATGAGGCAAGACATAGAAGCAATGCGGATTTTTGAAGGCAAGCCGGAAGAACTTGCTATACCATTCTATTTGTTGGCATTCGTGTGTATCTCTTCTCTAAATGCAATCTTTTCCCAAGAGAATAAAAGCGAATTGATTGGGCTTAACTTATTAGAGCATGAAAAGGGAAGAGTTTTATCTGCGGCTGAAAAGTATCTAAGAGAAGAACCGGTTACAATTACTTCATTCTCTTCGCCTCGCAGTGCCGGGGGTAAGCATGATTTCTTTTCTGAAGGAGATTATTGGTGGCCCGATCCGGCAAATCCGGATGGCCCTTACATTCAGAAAGATGGAATGACAAATCCGGATAATTTTGTTGCGCACAGAAAAGCAATGGTGCGTTTTAGTATTCAATCTGCCGCATTGACTGCGGCATATAAAATTACCCATCAAAAAAAGTTTGCTGTTAAGGCAGTTGAACACTTCACTGCTTGGTTTGTCGATCCGGAAACAAGAATGAATCCACATTTACTCTACGCACAAGCAATAAAAGGAAAGTTTACCGGCAGAGGTATTGGAATAATCGACGCTATCCATTTGATTGAAGTAGCCCGCTCAATTAAGATTTTAGGGGAAGCAAATCTTATAGAACAAGATGAATTGATTATAATCAAAAAGTGGTTTAAGGATTTTCTTGATTGGATGACTACACATAAATATGGTTTAGATGAAATGAACGCGAAGAATAATCATGGTACATGCTGGGTAATGCAAGTTGCTGCTTTTTC
>CAZEDR010000292.1:0-4154 GCA_964510975.1 uncultured Melioribacter sp.
GGCATCAACCCAAAAGATATTTATGTTGTTTCGGTTATGCCTTGCACAGTAAAGAAGTTCGAATCTTCCAGACCGGAATTATCCGAAGAACACATGGCTGATGTTGATGCTGTGTTGACTACAAGAGAATTAGTTAGAATGTTTAAGATGGCTGGAATTGATTTCAACGATTTACCGGAAGATGAATTTGATAATCCGCTTGGTGAATCAACTGGTGCTGCCGCAATATTTGGAACAAGCGGCGGCGTTATGGAAGCTGCTTTACGTACTGCTTATGCAAAGATTTCCGGCAAAGAATTGGAGAATGTAGAATTCCAAGCTGTACGTGGAATGGATGGAATTAAATCAGCAACAATCCCGATTAACGGATTAGATGTGAACATAGCCGTTGTAAATGGAATTGGAAATATCGGCAGCATCTTAGATGAAATTGAAAAAGGTGAATCGAAATATCATTTCATAGAAGTAATGGCTTGTCCCGGCGGATGTATAAACGGCGGCGGTCAGCCAATTCATTCTAAACCGGAAAAACTTAAGAAACGTGTTCAGACTTTATACGATATTGATTCGAAGATGAAGACGCGCAAATCACACGAAAATGAATCTGTGAATAAATTGTACAAAGAGTTTCTGGGTGAACCGAATGGACATGTTGCTCACGAAATTCTTCATACGCACTATTGCGATAGAAAAAAGATTCTTGAAAAAGTGTAAGAAGCAATGGGACTCATAACAACAATAGGACAGCGCTGCAAAAGATGTTACTCTTGTATTAGAGAATGTCCGGCAATTGCCATTCGTGTTGTGAATGGGCAAGCCGTTGTTATGGAAGAAAGATGTATAAGCTGCGGACACTGTGTAAAAGTCTGCTCGCAAAATGCTAAAGCTGTTTTGAGCGATTCAAATTATGTTATAAATGAAATCTTGAAAGAAGGGAGCGCAATCGCAATGGTTGCGCCTTCATTCCCGGCAAGTTTTCCGGATGAATATTACAAGCTTGCTTCAGCCTTAAGAGCCATTGGATTCAGCATGGTTACCGAAGCTGCTTTTGGTGCAGATTTAGTAAGTAATCTTTATGTGGAATGCTTCGAAAAAAATGAACAGAAAACTATAATAAGTTCACCGTGTCCTGCTGTCTATAATTATATTGAAAAGTATTTTGATGAACTGGTGCCCAATCTTGCTCAAGTTGTTTCTCCTATGATAGCCATGGGACGTTATCTTAAGAAGAATTTTGGAAGGTATAGAAAAGTGGTTTTTATTGGACCATGTCTTGCTAAGAAGAGCGAGTATGTAGATCCCGAAGTAGAAAACGCTGTTGATGCAGTTCTTACTTTCAAAGAACTGAAAAAGATTCTGCGCGATCAGAAAGTTGATTTCGAACAGCTTGAAGAATCGGATTTCGATGCACCGCATGCATATCTTGGAAAATCTTATCCGCTGGTTGGCGGTTTGTTAAAGACTGCAAATATCAATGAAGATATTTTGCATAAAGATATTATTGTGGTTGAAGGTAAAACTAAAGTCATGGAGATTATTCAAGAGATAGCAGATGGAAATCTGAAATCGAAATTTGTGGATATTCTCTTCTGCGAAGGATGTATTAATGGTCCGGCAATCGACTCGGATTTGAATTACTATTCTCGAAGAGAAAAAGTTGTTGGATACATTAACGATACAATAAACTCATCTGATAAAAGAGAGTGGCAAAGTAATATTTTCAACGCAAGAGATATTGAGCTGGGAAGGATATTTACAGCTAAGCCTCAGAGAAGGCCCATGCCGACAGAAGAAGAGATAACGGAAATTCTTATACGAACAAATAAAATTACCAAAAATGATGAATTGAATTGCGGATCGTGCGGATATCCTACATGCAGAGAATATGCAATTGCTATTGCCAAGGATTTGGCTGAAGAAGATATGTGTCTTCCTTTTTTGATTGACAAACTGGAAGCCGCGAACCTTGAAATAAAGGAAACACAAGAACAATTGCACAGCGCCGAGAAACTAGCATCGATTGGTCAGTTAGCAGCCGGTGTAGCACATGAAATAAACAACCCACTTGGTTCAATAATGTTGTATGCTTCAATGCTGAAGCGCAAACTTGAAAAAGCCGGTTGTGACAATCAGAACAGTGAAGATTTAGCTCTGATTATGGATGAGGCAAACAGATGTAAAAATATTGTCTCTAATCTTCTAAATTTTGCTAGGCAAGGCAAGCTGAGAATTTCTAAAATCGAATTATCGGAAATTGTGAAAGGAATCATTTCTACATTCAGATTGAATCCAGATAATGCTAATATTTCGTTCAGCATTAACGAAATGACCGATGATTCGAATATTGGCGGCGATGGTGATCAGATTAAACAAGTGTTTATTAACTTACTTGTTAATGCAATTGAAGCAGTGGAAGCTTGTGATAGAAAAGAAATTACAGTAAATATTAAACGTGACGAGGAATATTTAATTACTGAAATAACCGACAGCGGTTGTGGTATTCCGGGCGATAATCTTGGCAAAATCTTTACACCATTTTTCACAACGAAGAAAATGGGTAAGGGAACCGGACTTGGGCTCGCAATCACTTATGGCATTGTAAAAATGCATCAAGGAGATATTCGCGTTAAGAGTGTAGAAGGAAAAGGAACAACTTTTACTATAAAATTCCCAGTGAAATTAAATACAAATGTTTTAGTGAATTAAAAGGAAAAATGAAATGAATTTAGCTAATGTAAAAAAAATCCTGCTTGTTGATGACGATATTGATTTATTAGAACAAAATAAAATGTTATTGGAAGCAAAAGGTTTTCAAATTGTTACTGCAGAAAGCGGAGAAGATGGATATAAAATATTCCAAAAAGAAAAACCGGACGCAGCAATAATTGATTTAATTATGGAACAGATGGATTCCGGATTTATACTTGCTTACAAAATCAAAAAAACGGCACACGGCAAACAAATGCCGGTGTTTATTCTTACATCTGCTACATACGAAACCGGATTTAAGTTCAGCGCTTCGACTACAGAAGAAAAAGAATGGATTAAATGTGACGGTATATTGAACAAACCGGTTGTTGTAGAAGAGCTGTTGTCTAAACTGGAAGCTTACGAGGTTGTTTCAAAAAGCAATTAACATTATGTGGATAAATGTCCGTCGAAGTTAAAAAAGCTTGTATCCTTATTGTTGATGATGAAAAAGGTTTACGCATTGGTACGCAAAGATTACTTCAGGATGAAGGATACGAAGTAGAAACCGCAGATTGCGGAGAAGAAGGAATTCGCTTAGGCAAATCAAAGGAATTTGATCTTGCCGTTATTGATTTAAAGATGCCGGATATTGATGGTCTGGAAGTTCTTAAAGAAATTAAGAGTGCATTCCCAAACACAATTTGTTTTATTGCAACTGCTTATGCTAGTTACGATACCGCAATACAATCTACCCGGCTCGGTGCTTATGGATATATTCCAAAACCATTCACACCCGATGAATTAATTTATCAAGTGGAACTTGGAGTAAAGCAGAGACAACTTATTGTTGAAGCCTTACGTTTGAAACTTGAGCGTGAAGAGAGGCTGCTTGAGCTTGCTTCCGAAAAATCCCGTCTTAATACAATAATCAAAGCTATTAGCGATGGAGTTCTTGTAATTAATAAGAACATTGAATTGGTTTATTTCAACTACGCCGCTTTGCGCTTTCTGAATATTCAAAACGTTAAGATTGGACAAAAAGTAGATGAGAAACTTCCGTCACAAATATCGGAAATCATCGAAAAGATTATCAACAAAGACAAAATTTTACTAAAGACATATAGCACACAAATAGAAATCCTTCCGAATAATGAATTGATTATTGAAGCTGCTTGTACTCCCGTTCCAAATCCGGATGGCAGTCTTGCCGGTGTTGTAATTATTCTAAGTAATGTAACGCAATTCAAAAAAATAGAGCTGATTAAAAACCAGTTCGTCTCTATGGTTGCACACGAACTAAAAACACCATTAGCTGCTGTTCAAGGATTTATAAATATCATATTAGATGATTCGTTGAATGTTGATCGGGAAAAGCAAAAAGAATATTTAGAGCGATCAACCATTCGCTTGAAAAGCCTAAAAGATCTTGTAAATGATCTTTTGGATATTTCTCGCATGGAATT
>CAZEDR010000293.1:0-4149 GCA_964510975.1 uncultured Melioribacter sp.
AATTGATTCTAAATCAAAAGAACCTCTTGTTGGTGTAACCGTAATGCTAACCGGTACTAACATTGGAGCCTCTACAGATGTAGAAGGTTACTATGTTATCCAAAATGTTTCCCCGGGAACATATACCGTTAAGGCTTCATACATTGGTTATGCACCGGCAACGATTACTAATGTAAGAGTTAATATCGACCAGACTACAAACCTCGATATTTCATTAACCGAAGAAGCTATTCTTGGCAACGAAGTGATTGTTGTAGCCCAGCAACCAATCGTACATAGAGACGTATCTTCCAGCCGTGTTAATCTTAACGTTGAAGAAATTGAAAATCTGCCGGTTGCAAGTGTTGCAAGTGTTATAGGATTACAAGCCGGTGTTGTTTCCGGTTCTTCCGGACCGGTAATTAGAGGCGGCGGCGCAGATCAAACAGCTTTTGTTGTTAATGGTATGACACTACGCGATGAAAGAGATAATACACCTTACACCGGAATCAGTTTCACTTCCGTAAAAGAAATTCAAGTGCAAACCGGCGGTTTTAATGCCGAGTTTGGTAACATTCGTTCCGGTTTGGTTAACGTTGTTACCAAAGATGGTGATAAGCAAAAGTATTCAGTGTCGTTTCTTGGTAGATACCGTCCTGGTGACAGAAAACATTTTGGCGATGCTGTGAACTCGTATAATTCATATTGGATTAGACCTTATCTTGATGATGCCGTTGCATGGACAGGTACGGATAATGGTGCTTGGGATGATTATACCAAACGTCAATATCAACCATTTAGAGGATGGAATACTGTTTCGCAGCAATTGTTATCCGATAATGATCCAACTAATGATTTGAGCCCCGAAGCCGCACAGAGATTATTTATGTGGCAGCACAGAAGACAATTGGATATTACCGAACCGGATTACGATTCCGATGTTAGTTTTAGCGGCCCTGTTCCTTTTATTGGCGAATACTTAGGCGACCTTACTTTTATTGGTTCTTATAGAAGTTCACAAAATATGTATTACATTCCTTTATCAACGGATGCATACAGAGATTACAATTTCCAATTCAAAGTTATTTCAGATTTAAAATCCGGAATGAAATTATCTGTTGAAGGTCTCTCCGGAAAGCAATGGGGAACGGGAAGTTCAAGAAGCGGCGGCCCCGGATTATTTAATTCTGCCAGCGGTATTGCAAGTGAACTTGATATCAGAGCTGGTGCTAGCTATTTGGATTCCCGCGTTTATGCTACCGACTATTGGGCGCCTTCACAAAAAATGAGCTCCGGCTTCGGCCTAAAGTTTACTCACGTAATCAATTCTAATACTTATTACGATGTAAATATTAGTCAGTTTGGAACTGAGTATGAAACAAATCCTGGTGCTGCAAGAGACGCCTCCAAGATTTATAATTTTGGCGGAGTATTTTATGATCAAGCACCTTATGGATATTACAGCGGAACTAGTTCTGGTATTGGCTCATCGATGAATATGGGTTTAGGTTTTAGCAACTCGCGAGACAGCAGCAAAGTGAGTACCTGGACTGGCAGAATTGATTTTGTTAGCCAGCTTGATAAGTATAATAACTTAAAAGCCGGATTGGAATTTGTTTATACAGACAACGCGGTAAACTATGCTTTAAGAGAACCTTCACTTCCTAGCAACGATACTCAATCTAAATGGCATACATTCCCATATAGAGGCGCTTTTTATATTCAAGATAAGCTTGAGTTTGAAGGCATGATTGCAAATATCGGTGTCAGATTCGATTACAGCAATGCTAACGGCGAATGGTATGTTATTGATGATCCATATACCAAAGCGTTATCAGGAGCTTTATCAAACGGTATAGATACTCTTCTTGCAAAAGCTTCTACAAAAGCTATACTTAATATTAGCCCAAGAATTGGTATTGCTTTCCCGATTTCTGTTGATAGCAAATTGTTCTTTAACTACGGACATTTTAGATCAATGCCCATTCCGGAAAATCTTTATTTAATAAGAAGAAGTTCCGTAACTCAAGCAGTAACTAGAATAGCCGATCCTAATAATCCGCTTCCTAAAACCGTAGCATATGAATTGGGTTACGAGCATAATTTATTTGATGAATACCTGTTAAGAATTGCCGGTTATTATAAAGACATTTCGGAACAGCCAAGATTAGTTACTTATACAAGTCGCGATAACTCTGTCAGTTATTCAATTCCTGAACCAGACAGTTATCAAGATATCAGAGGATTTGAAATTACGATGACTAAGAACAGAGGCGAGTGGATTCGTGGTTTTGTAAATTATACGTACCAGGTTTCAACAAGCGGTAACTTTGGTTTGCCTAATTATTCACAAAACCCGGCTATTCAAAGAGAGTATGAAAGAACAAAATCTTACTTTGAACAGAACAAACCATTGCCACAGCCATATGCTAGAGCCAATGTTGATTTATTTACTCCACTAGATTGGGGTCCTGAAATATTTGGAATCAAGCCACTGGAAGATTTGAGACTTAACATTCTTGCTTCTTGGTCTGCCGGTGCTTATTTCTCTTGGACCGGCCCGGGCGGTGTTAAGCCGTTATTTAAAAATAATATCCAAATGAGAGATACGTATGGACTAGATTTAAGAATTTCAAAGGCATTTGATTTTGGACCACTCAACATTGAATTCTTTGCTGATGTTTATAATGCGTTAAATCTCCAACAGTTTGGTTTTAGCAGCATTAGCCTAAAACCATCTGGATTTTATGATTTAAACGATTATGATGATTACATGAAATCGCTCCATCTACCTGAAGAGTATAGACAGTTTGCCGGAGCTTATGGAACTACTCCTTTTATTGCCGGTGATGATAAACCTGGTGATATGAGAACCGGTGAATATATTCCTTGGGATGAAAATGCAAGCGATTCTCAGAAGGAAGAGTGGAAAAAGAATAAGTCATACATAGATATGCCTAACTTACATTACACAGCATTCTTAAACCCTAGAAATATATTTTGGGGAATAAAGATTAATTATGATATTAACTAATAATTCATTTGAAAATTTTGAGGGAAGAATGAACTCAATTTTTTATAGAATCAAAAGATTTCTTCCGTTGGTAATTGTTTTAATTCTCGGAACTCAATTAGTTACTTACGGACAATTTAAAAATGTTTGGATGTCTGCCGGCTCTTTGCATAATTGGTATTCGGAAATTGGTTCAGAGTTAGAAGAAGCCGGGTTCTTAAAGACACAACAATTTGGTATGCAATGGCCTGCCATCTATAGTTATCAAGATGCTCAAGCTGCCCGCGGTATGTGGATAGGCGCTAAAGATTTCACAGACGAGAAGGGTCAGTTCTTTCCATTCAAGGTTTGTACTGCTGGTCCTAGAGCTCCGCAGTTCTATCCTTTCTATCCAATGAAAATGGAAATGAAAGCAAAGTTTAATCCAACAAGTGTTACGGTGAACGGAAATCTTTCTTATCAAAAAAATGTTGAAATAGATAAGGTTGATGCAACACTACCATACGATAGACAAATCGACAATGTTATCAATTCTCAGCTTGGTATAACTGTAAATAGAAAAATATTTCAGTTTGCTCAGCAGTATAATGATAACTACATAGTTTATGAATACACTTTTACAAACACCGGAAATACAGATTCAGATTCTGAAATCGAACTTCCAAACAACACTGTTAAGGATGCTTATTTCTGGTTTACTTTCAGAAACTCTGTAAACAAATCAGTTCGTTATGTTATTGGTAACGCTGCCGGTTGGGGAATCAACACGATGAATGATACCCGTGGAGATGGCGTTAAAACTGATCCGGCAAATGAAAAATACCGTGCAACTTTTTCATGGCACGGATATTTTCCGGGTAAGGATGTTACTTACGATAACATAGGCGGACCAATTTGGGCTTTAAATAGTACCGCAGCTGTTTACAATGATAAAGCGGATACAGTAGGAAGATTAGGCGGAACTCAGTTCCTTGGAACAGTTACTCTGTATGCAGATAAATCTGCATCAGAAAAAAAAGATGATTTGTCTCAACCAAGAACCACGGATTATGTCAATTCCGATCATGCGCTTTTACTAGCCGGTGCAAATGCTCTTAATAATGATAGAATGACACAAGAATATGCTTTAATGTCTTCAGGACATAGAACACCAAGAC
>CAZEDR010000294.1:0-4148 GCA_964510975.1 uncultured Melioribacter sp.
ATGCTCTCGGCAGAGAAATTACAAGATTAGTTGATGAATACCAACAAGCCGGTGTGTATAGTTCTTCGTTCCTCGCCTCGCGAGACGCGAGTCGAAGCGGGTACACTCTTCGTTCTGCACTCTCCAGCGGTGTTTATTTCTACACACTTCGTGCCGGTAGTTTTGTTCAAACAAAAAAAATGATTTTGATTAGATAAAGGTCAGAGATAATGAAAAAAAATATTTTCTTACTCATCTCTTTTTTGGTTGTGTCTTTTTCAACAGCACAAGTAAAACAAATACGTGTTGCTTGTGTAGGCAACAGCATAACTCACGGCGGCGGCGGAACTACAGCTTATCCTTATCAACTCGGTCTCCAGCTTGGCAGTCATTACGAAGTTAAAAACTTTGGTATCTCCGGTACAACTTTATTGAAAAAAGGAGATTTCCCTTATTGGAAAGAAGTTTCTCTACAAAACGCAAAAGATTACGACCCTCATATCGTAATCATTAAGCTTGGCACCAACGACAGCAAACCACAGAACTGGGTTTACAAAAATGAGTTCTTTCAAGACTATGTAAGCTTAGTTAAAGAATTCAGAATGAATGGGCGCAATCCGCAGATTTATGTAGCTCGTCCTTGTCCTTCGTTTATAGTTTTAGCCGGAATCAACGGGACCATTATTAGAGAGCAAATTCTTCCATTAGCAGATTCCGTTAGAAAAGCTACTAATACGCATTTAATTGACTTCTATACACCGTTTGCGGATAAGAGTAATTTATTCCCCGATGGTGTGCATCCTAGTGTTGAAGGTTATAAGCAGATGGGACAAATTGCGGCCACAACAATTCTCAATAGTCCATCCGGTGTAATTCGTTATTTTAATTCCAAGCAAGCAACGTTTGAGAAAGGTAAATCAGTTACACTCTTCTGGGAAACAACTGCTGGTTCTCAAGCAACTATAAACGGAAATGCTGTTAAAGAAATTGATTCACTTGTTGTTTATCCTACTCAAACTACAACTTATAGTTTAGTTACAAAAGGAACATTCCCGGATACAGCACAAGTTACTGTTACTTATTATCCTCCGGGCAAAGTAAAAGCATTTACTTCTAAACCTAGCATGATTGAAAAGAACAGCACAGAAACAAGCACACTTAGCTGGACAACTTCCGAAGGCTCTAACGCAACACTAGATGGAATTTCTGTAGACGCTAACGGAAGCAAAATTGTTTCTCCAAAAGTTACAACTACTTACGAACTTGTTGCCAAAGGTGATATTAGCGAAACAAGTAAAGTAACAATCCAAGTTCTTGATGCTGATAAAATTAACAGATCCTTAAACGGAGGAGTAAAAGCTTCTTCAATCGTAAGATCGTACATACCGGCAAATGTTATGGATGGAGACCCGGCAACATTTTGGAAAAGCGGAAGTGAAGTTTCCCCTTGGATTTATATTGATCTCTTAAAGACAATGGAAATTACCAGAGTCGTTTTGAATTGGGGAAACATTTACGCGAAAAGTTATTTCCTCCAATCAATAAGTGAAACCGGCGCAACGAAAAATATTTACAGCACTACAACCGGCGATGGGGGAATTGATGATGTAACCGGTTTAACCGGAAGCGCCCGTTATGTTAGAGTGCTATGTACAGTTCGTTCAACTGCGGATTCCGGATATGTTTTAAATGAGTTAGAAGTTTATGGAAAAGTAAATGCTACTGATGTTGAAAAGCAAAGTCAGCTTCCGTATGAATATAAACTCGAACAAAATTATCCTAATCCCTTCAATCCGGAAACTACTATTAGGTACAAGGTACAAGCGGCAAGCAACGTAAGCTTAAAAGTATTTGATATACTCGGAAATGAAGTTGCAACTTTAGTTGATGAATTTCAGCAAGCTGGAAATTACAGTTCTACGTTCCTCGCCTCGCGAGACGCGAGTCGAAGCGGGTACACTCTTCGTTCTTCACTCTCTTCCGGTGTTTATTTTTATAGATTGCAAGCTGGAAATTTTGCTCAAACAAAGAAATTAATTCTGTTGAAATAATTTGAGGAATCATGAAAAAAGTTATCCTTCTTATCGTTCTAGCATTTTCACTTTTCTTGCAAGGCTGCGCAAGCTTTTTTACATCCGAGCCAAAGTTCGTTCACGTTCGCGGAACACAATTTGAGCTGGATGGAAAGCCATATTACTTTGTTGGAACAAATTTATGGTACGGATGCTACCTCGGTGCGCCCGGTGAATTGGGCAACCGTGAAAGATTGATGAGAGAATTAGATAATCTGAAAGAGCAAGGCATCACTAACTTGAGAGTGCTTGCCGGTTCTGAAGCATCATATATAAAAAAATCGCTTCAGCCTCCAATTCAGCCGGAGCCGGGAGTATATAACGAACAAATTCTTGAAGGATTGGATTTCCTTTTAGCAGAAATGAGCAAACGTGATATGCATGCGGTTGTCTTCTTAAATAATTATTGGGAATGGTCGGGCGGATTTGCTGTTTATAATAAATGGTTCGGTCATGGTGAAGTTGTCGATCCCGATAATCCAAGTCAAGGCTGGGATGCATTCATGAATTACACCGCAAAGTTTTATACTAATGAAAAAGGAAATGATCTCTTCAGAAGATTCATTCTAAAAATTATTACCCGCCAAAATAAATTTACCGGCAACTTTTATTTTCAAGATCCTACAATTATGGCTTGGCAGTTGGCAAATGAACCTCGTCCCGGAAATGGTGACGCTGCGATCAAGAACCAAAACGTTTACTGTAAGTGGATTGACGAAACCGCTAAATACATAAAGTCACTCGATCCAAATCATTTGGTTTCAGCCGGAAGTGAAGGCTTAGCGGGCAGTCTGCAAGTTGATTCAATTTTTATTAAAGCGCATCAAAGCAAGTATATCGATTACTCAACGTTCCATCTTTGGTCAAAGAATTGGGGATGGTATGATGCAAAGAGAGCCGAGGAAACCTTCCCATCAACACTTACAAATGCTTTTGATTATTTTAATAAACATATGAAATATTCGCGAATCTTAGGCAAGCCAATAACTATGGAAGAATTCGGTTTAGGACGAGATCATGAAAGCTGCGATCCAAATTCACCAACAACATACCGCGATAAATATTATAAAATGTTGTTTGATGCTGTTCAAGATAGTGCTAAAGCCGGTGCACCGATTGCCGGAACAAACTTCTGGGCTTGGGGCGGCGAAGGAAGAGGTAAGAACAGCGATGATGTTTGGCGTGTTGGAGATCCATTTGTTGGCGATCCTCCGCAAGAACCGCAAGGATTAAATACAATATTCGATTCCGATAAGTCAACTCTGCAAATTATCAGACTGCATGGCGATGCTATGTTAAAGCTTAGAGAAAATGAATTTCCTAATATGAAAGTTCTGAAAAGCTCCGCTAATTGAGACAGAGATATGAGAGGTTTGTTTAATAATTTTATCAAACTAATTTCAGCTGTTGTAATAATGCAAGCATGTGTACCCGAATACAATTCTACTGAGTTTCAGAAGAAACTGAATGTTAAACTTGCCGATTCGTTGGCAACAAAAGAAACAGTTCTGCTTTTCTACAATTTGAAAAAGCTGTCGGAAACAAAAGTAATATTTGGTCATCATGATGCAACCGATTACGGAATTGGCTGGCGGGGCGATAAAGACCGATCCGATGTAAAAAGTGTTGTCGGAAGTCACCCGGCTTTGTTTGGTTCCGATTTTGGATTTCTTGCATGGGATCGCAACCTCGTTCAGTCAATAGAAAACAGAATTACAAAGCTTAGAGAAGTTTACGCACGAAATGGAATAACTACTTTCTGCTGGCATTACGACAATCCGGTAACCGGAGGTTCCTTTTACGATACAACAATTGCAGTGAGAAAAATAATTCCGGGCGGAGATTATTATCTAAAGTATTTGAGTGATCTCGATAAGATTGCAGATTTTGCAAAGCAAGCTGTGGATACAAACGGAACTCCCATTCCAATTATTTTTCGCCCTTATCATGAATTTGACGGCGAATGGTTTTGGTGGGGAAAACCTCACTGCACACCGGAAGAGTTCAAAGAACTTTGGCGAACAACAGTTACTTATCTTAGGGACAAACGAGGCGTTAAAAATTTTCTTTACGCTTTTTCGCCGGATAGAAAATTTA
>CAZEDR010000295.1:0-4136 GCA_964510975.1 uncultured Melioribacter sp.
TCAATTCAATTTGTCCAGCTACTAGTATCAAGCATCCAGCATCCAGAATCACTCGTTCGTAAGTTCTTCCAATTCAACTTTATGCAAATGAGTAATTTTCTTTCCTAAAAATATTTCCGCTATCTCACGAAACTTTGTCGGAACATCGCTTACATAAAACTCGCTTTGACCATGATGTACTGATTGATTTCGCAATCCTCTTCCGTTAAGGTAATCTTCAACCAATCTTGCTGCCGGAGTTCCGCTATCTACAAGCTTTACACTCTTGCCAACAACTTTTTGAATAATATCAGCAAGAATTGGATAGTGAGTACAGCCCAAAACCAAACTATCAATTTTATTTTCTTTCATTTCTGAAAGGTAAGTTTTTGCAATTAGTTCAGTAGCTTTATGATCAAGCCACCCTTCTTCAGCAAGCGGAACAAATAGCGGACAAGCTTGCTCAAAGACTTTCACTTTCGGATTCAGTCGCTTGAGCTCGTGAGCGTACGCTTTATTATTTATTGTTGCGCGAGTGCCAATAACTCCTATGTGCTTATTCTTAGATTCACTCAGAGCCATTTTTGCGCCCGGTTCAATCATGCCAATAACCGGAACAGTTAAAAATTTGCGAAGCTCTTTTAGCGCAACCGACGAAGCCGTATTACACGCAACGACTAATAGTTTTATATTCTTCCTTAATAAAAAATTTGCCGCTTGAATTGAGTATTCAATTACCGTGTCGTTGGACTTGGAACCGTAGGGCACTCGCGCGGTATCGCCAAAGTAAACGATGTTCTCATTCGGCAATAGTCTTGTAACAGCTTTAACAACAGTTAGTCCTCCAATTCCGGAGTCGAAAAATCCAATCGGATTAGTTTTGTTCATGAAATTCAATTTAACACCTATAACATTTCTTCAATTGTTTGAGTTAATTCGTGAGTAATAAGCTCGTACTGATATGTCGAAACTTTTTTGCGGTGACGGTCGAGAATGTAAAACGCATCGATTATATCATCTGCCTTTGTAGAAATTTTTGCAAAGTAAATAGAAAGCCCAAGCTCATTTAATTTTTTGGTGATCTGATAAAGCAATCCAAGTCTATCCGGCGAATAAACATCTACAATAGTATATCGTTCATGTTTCTCGAACGCTATTTTAACTTTGCCTTTGCGTTTGAAAAGTTTGTTTTCTATCCGCCACCACTTTGACTTAATGTTGTTGAACTCTTTCACAATCTGAAGTTCATTCTGCACGGCAAGTTCTAAATCTTTAGTAATTTTTTTGTAGCGCTCTTCTTCAACTTTATGCCCGGCTCTAAAATCGGTAACGTTAAAACTATCTATTACAATTCCATCTTTACGTGTAAATATTTTCGCATCATGAATGTTAAGATCGTTTATTGCCAGCGCGCCGCAAAGACGGGAAAGCAGCGCATCTCTATCGCGGGTAATGATAGTAACATTTGTAAAAGTTTCATCTTCCTTGTAGAAAACAGAAACATGAGAACCTTTTTCAATTTCATCTATGTGCTGATTGATTTCTTCAACAGAGAAATGATGCAAATAGCCAATATCATCAATAGATTCTATATGATCTTTGATATTCTCTTCCCAATAAACTTGCGAGCTATTCATAATTTCTTTCAGATTGTCCGAAAGCATTTCATGTCCGCTGATTCTCTCATCCAGCATAATTTTGGTTTTACGGTAGAGCTCATTCAAAAGATCGCTCTTCCATTGAGTCCACACGGCCGGAGAAACGGCAGATAAATCCGAGTAGGTAACAAGGTAAAGCAAATCCAAATGTTCCGGCGAGGGAAAAATTTGAGCAAAGTTATCAAGTGTTGAAGAGTCGTTTAAGTTTCTGCGGAAAGCAACTTGTTCCATAGTAAGATGATGATGAACAAGAAACTGTACCATTTCTATTTCTTCCGATGAATAACCAAGTCGTTCCATTACAGAATTCGCAATTTCTCCGCCAATGATTTCATGCCCGGAAACACTGATCGGCTTAGCGATATCATGAAATAAAATTGCGAGAAATAAAATATCTCTATCGCGAATACTTTGGAAAAGCTTGCCAAGAACGGAAGTTTCTTCATTCAGTTTTTCAACATTTGCTAAAGCAATTAATGTGTGTTCATCTGCAGTATAACAATGGTAAACGCCGGGTTGGAAAAAGCCAACCAGTTCTTTGAACTCCGGAAGAAATGCAGCGAGCACACCAAGTTCATTCATAAGAGTTAAGAGTGCGCCAACGTTCTTCGGCAGTTTCATTATCTCCCGGAAAAACACAGAAGATTTGTTTTCATAAATCTGATTTTCTTCGAGATCGAAAACACCTTCGATAATTATCGAGCGTAAATTTTCTTCGAAACGCGCGTTGTGAAGTCCACGATAATAAAATGCGCGAAGAATTCCGCTCATTCCAAGTTTTGTTTCTCTTGCTAAGCAAACATTTCCATTCTTTAAAACAAAATCATCATCAAGCTCTATTGTTAAGTACTCGCTAACAACCGGATTTAATTCTTCTTCAAACCTCTTGCGCATAGTGCGGCAAAATCTTTTTATAACATTTGTCGCTTCGAAATACTTCTTCATGTAAGCATGCCAATGGTTGCCGGTGTACCCGAGAATGTTTGCTACTTTTTCTTGATAATCAAATTCCAGCCGGTCGTTCTTATGATTGGAAATGAGATGAAGAAGATTGCGCGCATTTAGAACCATTTTGTAGCTATCGCTAAGTCTTACAACCGCACGGGGAACAAGCATTCCGGTTTGCTTCATTATCTGAAAAAAATTTTCCGATTGAGTAATTTCTTCTTGAACATTAATCAGCGTATCGTTCTTTAAGCAATACATCCATTCAATTACTTGAAGATCGCGAAGTCCCCCCGCAGTGTATTTTACATTTGGCTCAAGCACTTTAGCCGAGTCGCCATACTTTTTGTAACGCTCGCGTATATCGGCAAAATATTCTTCGAGTAAACGTTTTTTAGTTTTATCGTTAAGCGAACCAGTTACACTTTCATTCCACTTCTTATAAAGTTTATCGCTGCCGATTATGAAGCGGGAATCGAAGAATTGAGTAAACGCTTCCAGATCTTCATCCAAGAATTTTTTTATGTCTGAGAATTCGCGGATTGTATGAGAGACTTCAATTCCGGCATCCCACAAATTAGTAACACAAGTTTGGATTAACTGCTCATTCCCTTTTACTTTTTCGAAGATGAACATTAAGTCAATATCGGAGAAAGGTGAAAGTTCTCTTCTGCTGAAACTACCGACGGAAGCTACTGCACACTCCATTTTTATTCCGCTCAAAACGCGTAGGATGTATTCCTCTACAAGCAAGCTCCATCTAACAGAAAACTTGAACGGATCTTTGATTAATTCAGAGTCGTGAAATAACTTGTCGCGATCTTGAATAAAGCTCTCTTTTAGTTTTAGCGGTTCCATAAAATGGGTTCTTTCCAGCTTAGATTTTCGGATAAAAGTAGAGCCGGATTAATTTCTATTAGTCCGGCTCCGCGAAGATAAGAATTTTATGATGAGTAATCGATTACAGCTTCGCAAAACGTGCTTGGAAGAATCTCAAATACTTCGGCTCGTAAACCATCTTCAAGCCTTTGATCTTCTTGCGTTTGTCAAATACTTCGGCAATCGACTCAACCATAACATCGATATGAGACTGAGTATAAACTCGTCTCGGGAAAGTTAAACGAACAAGCTCGAGCTTTGGATAACGATTCTCTCCGGTTTTAGGATCGCGGCCGGATGAAACTAATCCGCGTTCCATACCACGTACACCGCTGTCTTCATAAATCTCCGCAGCTAACGATTGAGCCGGGAAAAGATCTTGCTTTAAATGAGGTAAGAAAAGTTTCGCATCAAGAAAAATCGCGTGCCCACCATACGGTTTAACCAACGGGATTCCATAATTCTCAAGTTGCTTTCCGCAATACTCAACTTGCTTAACACGCATGCTGATGTTTTCCGGTCTAACCATTTCTTCAATTCCGCGAGCCATAGCTTCCATATCACGTCCGGCTAAACCTCCGTAACTGTGAAGCCCTTCATAAATCACCACCATATTACGCGCTTCATCAAACACTCTTTTATTTCTTGTGGCGATAAAACCGCCAATGTTTACAA
>CAZEDR010000296.1:0-4135 GCA_964510975.1 uncultured Melioribacter sp.
TGAAGGATTTAAATGAATTTGGATTGAAAGAGATGAGTAAGCACAGAGAGGGAGAATTGGAAAGTTTGATTAATCCTATGCTGAAGAAACTGCTTGCGGAGAGAGGAATTATTCCAATCACTTATAAAGAATTGATAGAGAAGATCGGTTTAATAAATATGTACAGACCAACTGACTCAAAGTATTAAAGTATTGAGACTCGTTATGAATATTAATGTTGTTCTAAAAACTTCTTTAATTGCTCCATGCGGAATGAACTGCGGTTTATGTTCGGCTTATCATAGAGAAAAGAATCATTGTGCCGGATGCATTACTGTTGGCTCGCCAAAGGTAAATCACTGTTCAACTTGTGCAATAAAAAATTGCGAAATACTGAAAGAGGGTAAATCCAAGTATTGTTCCAGCTGCAAAGAATATCCATGCTCAAGAATTAAACATATTGACAAGCGTTACAAAGCTAGATACGGTATGAGCATGATTGATAATCTTGACACAATAAAGAATGCCGGGATTAGGAAGTTTGTGAATGATGAAAAACAAAAATGGGCGTGCCCTAAATGCGGCCATACTCTTTGTGTTCATAAAGAAAATTGTTTGGTGTGCGGAACAAAGAGAAAAATTAAAAATTACCATTTATAAAGAGCAAATAAGTTTTAAGCAAATCTGCCGCTAACTTCAGTTAACTTCCTCACATTTTAATATCAATAAGTTTTACAGCAATAGGTCGATTCTATTTGAATTCATAAAGTATTAATCAGCTTGAATTCGGTTTAATACGTTATTGAATTAATAACTCTCTTTATCAGAATGATAAATAAATGAGTTAGCGAATACATTGCTATTCCTTGATGTAAACGTTTACCTAGCTAAATAGGGTTGTGGTACGTAAATGGATAAATGAATCTGGTCTTCACCATAAACTATTTATCAACTTTATTGGAGTTCAGTATGAAGAAACTCTACATGCTTTCAATATTTTTCATTTTAGTTGCGGCCGCATATGCGCAATCTAAGATTTATTCTTTCGAAGACGCAAAGGCAACTCTTTACTTTGGAGAAAAACCCTATTGCACCGGAACCGGCTCGATAACTTATTCTGATGATGCTGCAATAAAACATGACGGCGCAAAGGGAATGAAAGTTGACTGGGTGATGAATAGTTCTGAATCTTGGGGCGGTTCATGCGGAATGGAATATAAAGTTCCGGTTGCTGCCAAGAAAAATTTGGATTTTTCTATGGCGAAAAGTATAAGTCTATGGTACAACAATACTGTAGCATCTACTAAGAAAGGTTTAGTTCAAATGCGCTTTAAGCTACACGATGCCGGCGGTTCAAGTGCATATTGGAACGGCGCAGATAGAAATGCTCAATGTGAAGATTGGTATTTTCAATCCGCAATGGTTTATGATGCAACACCCGGATGGAAAGAATTAATTATTCCGCTGAAAGATCTTGGCGAAGGTTCACCGCAAAACGAACTTGGTTTTACATTGCCTGGATGGAGCGGAACAAAAAATAACGGCGTTTTAGACTTAGATAAAATTGTTGGTTATACAATTGAATGGACAGCTAATGTAATAGGCGGCGATAATCTGGCTGGCGGAACTGTTTATTATGATGATATGACACTTCAAGGAAGTCAGTATACACCATTATATTTGTTTGAAAGTTCTGCTGATGCGAAAGGCGATAACATGAGCTGGGCTTCCGGAAATAAAGGTGTGATTGCACTTTCAAATGAAACTGCAGATTTGTTTGAAGGAAAGGCAAGCTTGAAGCTAGATTATAAAGTTCATGCAAGCGAATCATGGGGCGGCTACGGAAGTTTCCAAGTCGATTTTCCAAGCAGTGTAAATATTTCTGCTAATCAGAATCTTTATTTGGCTGTAAAAAATCTAAAAGCAAATACTCTAAAAGGAAAAGTAACTGTAAGATTCGAACTGATTGACAAAGGAAGTGCTGCGGCTGAAACATGGTACACTTTGTTAGATGTTGATATTGATCAAACATTTGGATGGACTTTGGTTAAAATACCTTTGGTTGCTACGGAAGTTCAATCTTGGGATGTAAAGAAAGGAATATTTGTAAATCCTTCCGGACAAAGTCCCGGCGGCAATAATAAGTTTGATTTAAATGCTATCTCCGGTTTCAAAGTTGAATATTCTGTTGGTGTTCAGACAAATGATTTAGCTGAAGGGACAACTATGTTCGATTTTCTTGTCCCGGCTGGTTATCAGGAAACAGATAAAACTGCACCGGTTGCTGTTAAAGGCTTAACAGTAAGCAGTGGAACATATTCTAATTTAATTCTTTGGTCGGATGTGCCAAATGAATCAAATGAAAAGTACGATATTTATTATAGTACTAAAGTAATAACAGATATTAAAGCTGCGGGTGTAGAAGTTGTTAAACTTGGTGTGTTGGAAAATGCTCAATCAATCGATCACGTTCTCAAAGCTCCTAAAACAGATCAGAATACAACCTATTATTATGCTGTTGTTTGTACTGATAAGGCTGGTAATGTTGGTCCAGTTAGTTCAACTTCGTCAGCAACAACAAACAAAGCTAAAGGCGTTCCTACAGTAGCAATTGCTACAGTTAATTTTAAAGCTGATGGAAATCTTAACGAATGGAGTGGCATAACTCCAATCACTCTTCAGCTTTCTAATGCTACTGCTTTCTTGGCAACACCGGAATCTGAAGTTAAAAATGACGCTGATCTTTCTGCAAAAGCATATTTAGCGATTGATAAGCAATTCTTATATGTCGCTTTCGATGTTGATGACGATGTAGTTAATCCCGATGTAAAGACAGAAACTTATTTGAATGATTCTCCCGATTTGTTCATCGGTTTGTACGATGCACACGGCATGCCTCATACCGGTTATGGCAGAGGCAAAACTCCAGACTACCATTTCAGATTTAACAAAGCAGCTTTGAGAAACGATTCGCCAAATTCGGCTGTTGCAAAATTGCTCGAACCGGGTGCCAATTATTATTGGGATATTAAATTCCCGGCTGGCTACATTGTTGAAGCTAAAATTCCTCTGGCAGATTTAATGAATAAACGCGATGCGGCAGCAGATGCATTGGATCAGATTTATGTTAAGGAAGGATTCCGTATTCCGATTGATTTTTCTATCAACGATAACGATTCGGGAAACCGTGATGCCATCATGACGTATTCTAATGAAAATAAAGATCAATCTTGGGCAGATGTTTCCAGATGGACAAATACATGGTTAGGAGATAAATGGGAAGCAATAACTAGTACAGAAGAAAATGCTGTACCGGTTAAATATTCATTAGATCAGAATTTCCCTAATCCGTTCAATCCGTCAACTACACTAAAGTATTCGATAATGAAACCGGGATTCGTATCCTTGAAAGTTTATGATGTACTTGGTCGTGAAGTTGCCAGTTTGGTTAATGAATTTCAGAATAGCGGTGCATACAATATCAGCTTTGATGGATCAAGACTTTCCAGCGGAGTTTATGTTTATACAATTAATGCCGGTGAGTTTGTTCAATCAAAAAAAATGTTGCTGATTAAATAATTGAGTTACGTTTTATAGTAGCTCCTCCTAAAGCCGCCGCTTGTTGTAAGCGGCGGTTTTTTATCAAGTAGTTAATTTTTATTACCGGAGTATTTGTGATGGAGAGAAAGGTTTCAAAAATAAAAAGTAGCACAAAGATTGTTGTGATCGGTGTGATGTTTCTACTTTTTAGTTTCGGATGCAACAAAGCCGATACAAACGTTTCTCCGGATTCTTCAACAAAGACTGTTGTAGAAAACCTTGGTTCGTTAAAAGTTCTGGGTAATAAAATTGTGGATAAAAACAATAATAATGCAGTGCTTAGAGGTATGAGTTTGTTCTGGAGTCAGTGGGGCGGAAGTTTTTATAATGAAAGTTGTGTTAAATGGCTACGGGATGATTGGAAATGTACTGTTGTGCGTGCATCAATGGGAATTGAAAGCGGCGGTTATTTAACAAATCAGCAAGCTGAATATAAAAAAGTTACGACTGTTATAGACGCATGCATTAAGTTGGGAATCTATGTTATAGTTGACTGGCACAATCACAATGCACAAGATCATCTCCAACAATCAAAAACATTCTTCGCTTCAATCGC
>CAZEDR010000297.1:0-4133 GCA_964510975.1 uncultured Melioribacter sp.
CTGGTATCTTGTAACTACAAGTCCGCCATGGAAGCCAACATTATTTGATGAAGAGGGTATCACTGAAGTTCAGAGAAAATATTTTGGCACTTTGGTTAACACATATAATTTCTTTGTGCTCTATGCTAACATTGATAAGTTTGATTTTAGCGAAGCTCAAATTTCTTATGAAGAAAGACCGGAAATTGACCGCTGGATTATCTCTAAGCTGCATTCGCTAGTAAAAGAATACCGTGAGCTAATGGAAAATTATGATGTAACAAAAGCGGCTCGTCAAGTTTCCAGCTTTACAATTGATCAGCTTTCCAACTGGTATGTACGCAGAAGCAGAAGAAGATTCTGGAAATCGGAAGTAAATAAAATCAAACTTTCTGCTTACCAGACATTATTCGAGTGTTTGTTGACGGTTTCAAAGCTTACAGCTCCATTTGCTCCTTTTATTTCGGAAGAGCTGTATCTGAATTTGAATAATGTCGCTAAACGCGATGAGCATGAGTCGGTTCATCTTGCATTAATTCCGGAGCCAACTTTCTTAGATGCTGAGCTTGAAGCCAAAATGGATGTTGCTCAGAGAGTTGTTTCACTTACGCGTGCAATTCGTGCTAAGAATAATCTTAAAGTTCGTCAGCCATTGCTAAAAATGATGGTTGCAGTAGATAAGAGCAAGCGCGAAGCTCTTCAAAAAATGGAAGATGTAATTCTTGAGGAAGTTAATATCAAAGAATTGAATGTCTTGGAAGATGATTCCGCTATTGTAAATAAATCCGCAAAAGCTAATTTCAAAGTAATTGGTAAAAAATATGGCAAGTTGGTTAAGTCGCTTGCAAACGCTATTAAGGAGCTGGATAAAGCTGCAATTGTTGCTCTCGAAAAAACAAATGAATATGAGCTAATGGTGGAAGGCGAGAATGTAAAAATCTCACGTGAAGATGTCGAAATTATTAGTCACGAGATCGAAGGCTGGCTGGTTGAAACTGAAGAGGGTGTTACTGTAGCGGTTGATACTGAACTAACAGAAAGCCTTATTGCAGAAGGCTATGCCCGCGAATTCGTGAACCGGGTTCAGAACATGAGGAAGGATGCCGGCTTCGATGTAATTGACAGAATAAAAGTATCAATTTCCGGCGATGAAAAAATTATCACTTTTGTAAATCAGTTTAATGATTATATTGCGAATGAAGTATTGGCAGATCAAATTATTTTTAATGAGAATGGCGAAGGCTTCAAACAAGAATTTAAGATTGGCGATTATAATTGCACAATTACAGTTTTGAAATCATAGGATTTTAATTGAACGGTGGAGGCATTAATGGCTAAGAAAGCTGTTAAAAAAACTACAACAAAAAAACCTGCTGCAAAGCCAAAAGCAGTTAAGAAAACCGTTAAGGCTAAAGTAGCAAGCAAACCAAAAAAAGTGGTTACAGCAAAAACTGTAAAAAAGGAAGCTGTAAAAGCAAAGCCAGTTGAAAAAAAGAAAGCTCCGGCAAAAACTTCTAAACGCAATCACGTTGAAGTTATTTCTCCAACGAAGAAAGTAAGGAAGATTCAAGGATATTCTCGCAAGGATCTCGAAGAATTTAAGAAGGTGATACTAGAGAAGCGCAATGAAATCATAGAGCAGCTTCAAGTTCTTAAAGATCAGATGATGGACCCGACTACCGGACAATATGTTAATGAAAATTCACCATATTCATTGCATATGGCTGAACAAGGTACCGATGCTATGGAGCGTGAGAAATTGTATCTATGGGCTCAGCGCGAAAACAAATTTCTTGGTTATCTCGATGATGCTCTTCAACGCATCGAAAACGGAACTTATGGAATTTGTATCGAATGTATTGATGAACCGCAGAATCTTTGCCCGACTTGTCCGTTAGTTCCAAAGGAAAGATTAATGGCAGTTCCGCATACTCAGCATTGTCTTCAAGTTAAACAGAAAATGAAATCGTAAGGACTCGAACTCTTGGCTGTTCTTTATATATCTCTATTTATCGTTGTGCTGGATCAGCTGACGAAATTTTTAATTAAGGGAGGAACTATTCCTCTCTTAAACCTTCATGTTCAAGGAATGGATTACGGAAGCAGTATTAATGTCTTTGGCGATTTTTTCAAACTTACTTTTGTTGAAAACCCGGGACTCGCATTCGGAATCGATGTAAACGAAACTTCAAAGTTGTTTCTCTCTCTATTCTCGTTAGTTGCCAGCATTGGAATTCTTTATTACATCTATAAGTCAAAAGAACAGAAGCTGATTGTTAGAATAGCGTTAGCTTGTATTCTTGGCGGCGCTGTTGGCAATTTGATTGACAGAACTTTCTACGGTGTCTTTTACGGTTACGCTCCGATCTTCTACGGAAAAGTAGTCGATTTCTTCAATGCAGATTTTATTGATTTCACAATCTTCGGAAGAACATACGACCGCTTTCCGATATTCAATATTGCAGATTCTGCTGTTACAATTGGCGTAGCACTACTTATCATTTTCCACAAAAGTGTTGATGAGAAAAAAGAAGCGGCTGTTCAATCTGATGAAGCTGTTGTAGCTGAAACCGTCCAGCAAGAAGTTGTACAAGAACAAATTTCGAATTTGGATAATGAGATAAATGGCGAAGATAGTAACAGAAAAGAAAATAAGGATTGATGTTCCGGAGGGGAAAAAGAAAGAAAGAATAGATGTGTTCCTTGCTAATTCTGTTGAAAATGCTACACGTTCCCGCATTCAAAAACTAATTAAGTTTGGCGGCGTAACTGCCAACGGTGTTGTCGTAAAGCCTAATTATCAAGTTAGTCCTAACGATGTAATCGATCTTACCATTCCTACCAATCCCAGACCCGACGAAACCGAAGCCGAAAATATTCCACTAGATATTGTTTTCGAAGATCAATATCTGCTCGTTGTAAATAAGCCAGCTGGAATGGTTGCACATCCTTCGCTTGGTAATTACACTGGTACGCTTGTCAATGCTCTTCTCCATTACACACAGCAGCTTAGCGAATTTAATGATGATTCAACCCGTCCCGGAATTGTTCATCGTATTGATAAAGAGACGAGTGGCTTGCTATTAATTGCTAAGGATGAATGGACTCACGCTCAGCTAGCTAAACAGTTTTATCATCACACAATTGATAGAGAATACTGGGCGGTCTGCTGGGGAAGATTCAAACAGCAGAAAGGGGAGATTGTCGGCAATATCGCCAGATCAACTAAAGACAGAAAAATATTTACCGTTAGCGAAATTGAAGGGAAGCACGCCCATACTTTTTATGAAGTGATTGATGAGTTCGATTTTGCTTCCTTGGTAAAATTAAAATTAAAAACCGGAAGAACTCATCAGATTCGTGTTCATCTTAATCACGTTCATCATCCGATCTTTGGCGATCCGACTTATGGAGGCAGAAAAATTGCTTACGGAATGGAATTGCCTAAAATAAAAGCACGCGTAGAAAATTTACTCGAGATAATGAAGAGGCAAGCGCTACATGCAAAAACATTGGGCTTTCTTCATCCCCACACTAAAGAAAGAGTTTTTCTCGAATCAGAATTGCCGGAAGATTTTACAGAGTTGTTGTCTAAGCTTAAGATTAATTCTTAGAATTCTGAAATTATTTCAACCCATTCCAAGCTGAAATTGCCTCATCAAATGGTTCAAGAGCACGTGGAACAGCTCCGTGCATGTATGATATTGCAACTCCGTAATTAACAATTGGAACACCAACGTACTTAGCCTGCTTAATTCGCTGCTGCATCATTCTGCGTGTAAGCATACATCCGCCGCAATGGATTATCAGTTTGTATTCTGAAAGATTTTCCGGATAATCGTGACCATTCACAACATCAATTGTTAAGTCTTTCTTTGTATGATTACGCAGCCAGCGTGGAATTTTTACTTTGCCTATATCATCTTCTTGTGCGTGATGGGAACATGCCTCGGCAACTAAAACCTTATCTCCATTTTGAAGTTCTTCAATTCTTCTTAACCCTTTAACATATTCCGGTAAATCTCCTTTGTAGCGCGCCATTAATATCGAAAATGTTGTTAAAGGAACTTCATCCGGAACATCAGCGGCAACACGCATAATTGCCTGACTGTCAGTTACAACTAATTTTGGTGGTTGAGCAAGTTTGCCCAGCG
>CAZEDR010000298.1:0-4109 GCA_964510975.1 uncultured Melioribacter sp.
CAATGTAAAAACGGGTGCTGGAAAGATTCCACCAGCGCTTGCCGTTTGCAAATGAGTGAGCCGAAGTGCCGAAACTTAAATATTCTTTGTAATGCCAGTAAGCATTGTTGTGTATGCACTGGAAACTTGGTTTAGCGAAGTTGGAAACTTCATATTGCTCAAAACCATTTGAAGTTAGGAAATCAATCGTGTATTCGTAAAGGTCAGCATCGTGATTTATGTCTTGCATTTTCACTTTGCCATCTAGAACCATTTTGTTCAGGATAGTACCATGTTCCAAGATTAAGCTGTAGGCGGAAATGTGTTTTATAGGAAGCTTAATCGCTTCTTCTAAATTTTTCTTCCACTTCTCTTTTGTTTGGTTTGGCAGATTAAAAATTAAATCGAGGCTAAGATTTTCAAATCCTACTTCATACGCATCACGGATGGTTTGTTTAGCAGTTTCAGAATCATGAATGCGCGTGAGAAATTTCAAATCCGCTTCATCGAATGATTGAATGCCAACACTAACTCTGTTAATACCGGCATTTTTAAACTCACTCAACTTTTGTTTTGTAACAGTTCCGGGATTTGTCTCAAGTGTAATTTCAGCATTGTCATTCACAAAAAAATTTCTTTTCACTTCCTCAATTATCTCTCCTATGTAGCCGGCTTCCATTAAAGATGGTGTTCCGCCGCCAAAGAATATTGAGATGATCTTTCTTTCGTAAGCAAACTGTGCGGCGTAGTTTGCTATTTCTTTCTTCAGCGCTGAAAGATAATTTGTAACGTTCTCGTAACTAATTATCGAATAGAAATCGCAGTAGATGCATTTGTGATCGCAGAAGGGAATGTGAATGTAGATTGCTGTTTCTTTCAAGCTTTTGCTTTACATAAAGTAAATAAAAAAAATGTCGTTTAGTTATCGTAATAAATAATTGTCATTTCGAGCGAAGTCGAGAAATGAAATGTAAATTTGGTCACACTTCGACTCCGCTCAGTGTGACCAATAAAGTGAATACAACGAAAGTTTAGCTTAATTTTTCTGGGATTCTTCTTCGTCACCAGTCTTCGACTCCGCTCAGACTGACATGACTCATCAGAATGACACAAAATAAATTAAAAGCCGAACGAAATACCGGCAGAAGCAGTTTTTGTTTTGGCAACTTTATAATCAGCGTTAATGTTAACTGCTGCGAGGTGTAAGTTAAAACCAACTACAAAACCGGTTGTGTTTTCGCCATCAAGTTCGAAAGACATTTTGGCTTTTGGCACTTGTACACCGTTAACTGTTTCATTTGATTGGTAATCATATGTAACGGTAGTCTTGCTGTTTTCACTTACCAATCCGGCATAAGGTGTTATCGAGATAACTACTCCAAAAGTTTTGCTAACATAAAATCCAAACTGATTTGCCGTACTTTCGAACACATCGCCAACTTTCATTTTTTGTGTGAAGTAACCAATCCCCAAATCTAAAGGAAGCGGATTTGGGAACCATACGCCCGGGTTATGAATAAAGCCGACACCAAAAAATGTAAACTTGCCCATATCTTCAATATCAACATCCGGCAGATAACGGAAAGAAACATTAGTGCCCATAACAGTGCCAAGTGTTAATTGTGGTGCTGCAGTTGGAAGAGCTGGAAGTTCATCAAGAAATCCCTTCACTTCCGTAATACTGAAATCTGTTTTGGATAGTGTTACATTTTGATTTTGGACTTGGATTGTTTTTCCGGGGAAGTTGATTTTCAAATATTCGTTTTTACTTCCTACAATAGTGGGACCGGAAAAATTTACATCAAAATTCGTTTTGAGTACCTCATTTTTAATTGCTGCATACTGAGAATTTGAACTGGATATACCTGAAGCGGCTAGAATCTGATCAACTTGAGCAGAAGCAAAAAAGAATCTGCCGGTTGTCACAAATGTTTTATTCTCATCCGAGAAAAAAGAGCCCATTGCAGCTATTTTAAGATCGAGATGAAAGCCTACTTTAGTTGCAGATGGTACTTGAGAAACCCAACCAGAATTCAGATTGGAACCAAATGCAGAAATAACCGGAGCGACATAAGCTTTTCCAGCTGTAGATGATAATTCTGAAAGAGTTTCTTCAAGAGATTGGGCCTTTACTGTAACAGAAGAGGCTAAAAACAAAATAACAATCAGATAACTTGATTTCTTAAGCATGAATTCCTCCACGGATTATTTTCTTTCGAATTGAATTTACGTAAGATTCTTTTGCAAGCAAAGTAAATATTTCTTTCGGTTTTAAAGCGTGAGCAAGAACAAATTATCTTTTTGAAATGCTCATTAGTTCGCGCGCACCTCTTAGCGCCGCCTCAGTAATTTCTTCTCCACTCATCAGCTTGGCAACCTCTTCAACTCTTCTATCTTCGTTTAGTTTAACAATCGAACTCACAACACGATCTGCGTTTTTCTTTTTCTCGACAGCAAAATGTACATCCGCAAGTCCGGCAATTTGTGGAAGATGCGTAATAGCAATTATCTGGTGGACCGACGCTAGTTCTTTTAATGTCTGACCAACTTTTTGAGCTATTCTGCCGCTTACTCCGGTATCAATTTCATCAAAGATGAGAATCGGAAGCTTATCGGACTTAGCAAGTGTTGCTTTAAGCGCAAGCATTATTCTTGAGACTTCTCCACCTGAAGCAACTTTGACTAGAGGTTTTGCATCCTCGCCAATGTTTGTTGATATATAAAACTCCACGTTGTCTATACCATGATTATTGTATTTGAATTTTTTGTTCTCAACAAATATGAAATTATCGTAATTGGGTTCAGCGGCTTCGTTAACAATTCTAACTTCAAATTGAGAATCAGAAATTCCTAAATGTTTTAGAGCAGCTTCTACTTCTTTCTTTACTTTTTTGGAAACGGCAACTCGATCCGTTGAAAGTTTTTTAGCCAGCGAGCCGCAAGTTTTTCTTGAAGAGTCTATCTGTTTTTGTATATCGGAAATTCTTTGCGCAAAATTTTCAGCAAGATCAAACTCACTCCCAATCTTCTGCCGATGATCGATAACAGACTTTATCGAACCGCCATATTTTTTCTTGAGAAGAATGATTGAGCCAAGGCGCTCCCGTATTTCTTCCAAGCGCTCCGGTTCAAGATCAATTTTATCTTTGTAGCTTCTTACAAAATCGGAAACTTCATTAAGCAGCGCTAAAGCAGAATCAAAATTTGCTAACGATTCGGCAAATGATTTATCTATTCGTTCTATTTCTGCAAGTTTCTGCTTTACTGCACCTAACTGGTCCGTAATAGATTCTTCATTTTCGTATAGAGTGCTGTAAATATCAGAAGTAATACTTAACAGTTTTTCAGAATTCTCAAGAATGTTTAATTCTTGTTCAAGCTTTTCTTCTTCGTCAATCTGCGGATCGACAGCGTCGATCTCTTTTATCTGGAATTGATAGAGTTCTTTTTTCTCTTTAAGCGCGCTTTCCTTTTCGAGTAGCACTATCAATTCTCTTTGCAACGAATTTAGCTCTTGATAATTCTTTCCATATTCATTCAATCCATTATCCAAATTCGCAAAACCATCCAGCATTTCAATATGAGTTTCAGTGCGCAATAAGGATTGGTGTTCATGCTGCCCGTGAAGATCAACAAGCAAATCACCGACTTCTTTTATTAGATTTAATGTTACTGGAGAATCATTTAGAAAACATCTATTGGTTCCTTTCAAAGATACTTCGCGGCGGACAATCAATTCATCAGCAAAATCAAGTTCGTTTTGTTCACAAAAATTTTTTACTTTTTTATTCGAAGCAACTTCAAAAATTCCTTCAACTATAGATTTCTCCGCACCTTTTCGCACAACTTCAGTTGAAGCGCGCTCACCGAGCAACAAGCCCATAGCATCAATCAAAATAGATTTTCCCGCTCCGGTTTCTCCGGTAATAATATTCAGGCCTTTTTCGAAATTTACTTCGATGTTTTCTATCAGCGCGTAATCTTTAATGAGAAGTGTTCTGAGCATACTTTTCTATATAAGTTGGATGCGAATATTGGGAATGGCGGAGTAAGGTGCAAGTGTGATGAACGTAGAGTGTAGAACGAAGATCGGTAGAACTGCTTAAGTGTGAAATTGTTAATGGTACAAT
>CAZEDR010000299.1:0-4075 GCA_964510975.1 uncultured Melioribacter sp.
TATCATACTCGCCCATCAATGTAAATCTTTTGTAACCGAATCCGGCAAATCCGCCGCTAAGATTTGTATTTAGAACTTCCGTAAACAAATTGGTTTTTGTTGAGGCATAGGACCCGCCTAAAGTGAATTGAATATTTTCAATTATCGGAGAATATTCTAATCGTGCAGTGTATGTAGGATCGAATGCAAAGACCGAATGACTTTTTGGCTTACCCACGCTTGCAGTAAGAAGAAGATTATCACTGAGATTTGCGCCTAATTCAATTCCAGCCTCAACATATAGAGGATTATAAATTAGTCCTTGAGCAATGCCTTTTGAGAAGAGCAAACCATAGTCACCGCCGCGAGTATATGCAGTGTGATCATCGAGCCTCAATCCAAAATATGGAACGAATGAACCGGCTTTAATGTAACTTTTATTTGGTAGAATTCTAGCAACACCATACCCTTCCCAAATTCTCTGAACAAAATCGTATCGGGCAATAACATCTATGGTCGGCGCCAAGCCGGCAGAAAGATAAACCGAGCCGGTCATATCCATAAAATCGGTTTTCTTTAATTCTTCACTGTACATGAATTGAGATCTGTAATCGAATCCGAAGAGTACGCTTTCGGAAAGTTTAGGAGAGAGTTTAAATTCTTCATCCCGGGGTGAAATCATGCTTACAACATTTTTACCAAAGAAAAAACCGTTCTCATTTCTAATTAATCCACCGGTGGGATTAACATGACAGCTAATGCATTTGTCTTTCTGCCCTAAGGCGAATCTAGGTAATGCGCTTAGTGAGGAGAAAAAAACTATAGCGAGGAAGGTTGAAAGTAGAACTATTCGATTCATTGTGTTCCTTTCATTGATTTATTTATGTGAACTAAACTGCCGCTAAGTAAGTTGTAATTTAAGAAAATGGCCCGGAATTCCGGTATTGGCTAACTCATTTAATTATTCATAACTTTGAAAAGAGGAAAGGTATAAAATGTATTTCTACACAATCTTGACGTTTCACATCGTTTTTGCGGGAATTTGGCTGCTCAACTTCGTATCCGAACCCGTTTTACGCTCCCAAATTGTTACTAATAAGAACAAATCCGGGGAAAGAAAGTTCATTAGTTTATACTTAACATTTGCCAATCTCTTAGGCATGATTGGCGCCACCGGAATTTTAGTTACCGGAATTGCGCTGGTTTTAAATAGCAGTTACGGTTTTTTCCGCATGACGGAGAATCATTGGCTTGCAACTAAGCAAATTTTAATGGTTGTGCTGTTAGTTATAATTGGAGCGGTGTTAATTCCAACAGCAAAAAAACTTAGAGCGGCAATTGGCAGCGATCTGGAAAGTGGAACTCAAATCTCAGAAGAAGGTTATAAAACACTGAAGAAAATTTTCACTTTGAATTTGGTAATGAACATCATTGTATTGATAAACTTTTTATTTGCAATTACACACAGGTATTTCGGCTCATAAATGAAGAAACTTCTGATTCTCGGCTCTACCGGTTCAATTGGTACTAGCACATTAGATTTAGCTCGCTGCTTTAAAGACCAATTTGAAATTGTTGGATTAAGCACAAACACCAGCATTGATGAACTCGAGAAACAGATAGCAGAATTTAACCCGAAAACTGTTGTTGTAAAGGATAATAATAAAGCAAAGCTGTTAAAAGAACGAGTTTCCAAACAATGCGAAGTTCTTTCCGGCGATGAAGGTTTGTTGGAAATTACCAAGCGCGATAATTACGATGTTCTCGTTACTGCATTAGTTGGCTTTGCCGGATTAGCTCCGACGATTGAAGCTATCAAATTGAAGAAGCGAATAGCGCTTGCAAACAAAGAAACATTAGTTGTTGCCGGTGAATTGATTATTAATCTCTGCAAAACTTATGGCGCGGAATTAATTCCGGTTGATTCTGAACATAGCGCGATTTTTCAGTGTTTAGTTGGCGAAAATCATAGGCACATAAATAAAATTATTTTAACGGCATCCGGCGGACCGTTTCTAAACAAAACTAAAGAAGAACTGGCCAACGTAACAATCGAAGAGGCTTTAAATCATCCGAACTGGAAAATGGGAAACAAAATTACCATCGACTCTGCTACGATGATGAACAAAGGTTTAGAAGTAATAGAAGCGTACTGGCTCTTTAATCTGCCAAAAGAAAGGATTGAAGTTGTTATTCATCCTCAGTCCATTATTCATTCGATGGTTGAGTTTGCAGACGGATCTTTGAAAGCACAGCTAAGTTCGCCAAATATGAAATTGCCGATTCTTTATGCGTTAACGTATCCGGAAAGGTTAACTTATGGCGGCGTTCAAACGGACTTTAAAAAAATGAGCTCGCTCACCTTTTTTGAACCCGATTTTGATAAATTTGTTTGCCTAAAAATTGCATACGATTCAATTACCGAAGGCGGCACAGCGCCGGCTATTCTAAATGCGGCTAACGAGGTTGCTGTTGATAGATTTTTGAGCGGTAAAATTAAATTCACGCAGATTCCGGATTTGATTCAATCGGCTCTTGATGAAATTCCGGCTGACAAAGAAATTGATTTAGAAAAGGTTGTTGATGCAGATTTGAGAACGCGTGAGTTTTTAAATAAAAAAATTAATTAAAAGTAGGCTCTATGGATTATATTATTTATTTCGTTTTAACAATAGCAATTCTGGTTTTCGTTCATGAATTCGGACATTTTGCCGCGGCGAAACTTTCGAAAATGCGGGTGGACATTTTTGCAATTGGGTTTGGCAAACGCCTTTTAGGCTGGAATAAACTAACCGGATTTACATTTGGTGATCTTGCAAAAGATTTTGATGGACAAGGAAACACAGATTATCGTTTATGTCTATTGCCTTTGGGCGGCTATGTTAAAATTGCCGGTATGGTTGATGAAAGCTTCGATACAAAATTTTCTTCCGAAGAACCTAAACCTTACGAATTCCGCGCTAAATCTACACCGGCAAAACTTTTTGTTATTACTGCCGGAGTAATGATGAACCTTACTCTCGCATTCTTAATCTTTTGGGGAATCAATTTCTTCCAGGGCAAACTAGTTTATAAAACAACTACAATCTCAACCGTTGATAAAGAAAGCATAGCTGAAAAAGTTGGCTTTCATTCACACGACAAAATACTTTCTATCAATGGCAAAAGAATTAGCGATTGGGACGAATTGGTTGAAAATTTAATGATGAAAAATTCTTCTGCCGATGCCAAAGTTGAGATTGAACGTTCTGGACAAACAATCCTACTTAACGTTTCCCGCAAGATTGTTAATCAAAGCTTGCAAAAAGATTTTTTCCTTTTTCCTCATCCAGCTAAGACAATAGTTGGCGAAGTATTAAAAAATTCTCCCGCACAAGATGCGGGAATAAATCCGGGTGACGAAATTATTTATATGAATAATTCTTTTGTTCATAACGCAGAAGAAGTCTTAGAAATTGTTAAAACAAATAAAAGCAAACATATTCCGATAGTAATTTTGCGCGATAAAGATACTGTTCGTGTTTCGGTAAAACCAAGCTTAGAAGGAATGATCGGAATTAAGCACGGAACCATTTTTACCGGAACGGTTGAACAACGTACTTATGGAATCTTCGGTTCGATAACCAAGGCTGTTGTAGATATTGGCAAGTATACTGAGCTTACCTTATCTACATTGAAAAATGTTATTGTTGGAAAGACAGCATTTAATCAAGCATTTGGCGGACCTGTTAAGATCGCACAAATCGCTGCAAAGTCTGCCGATACCGGAATTACTTCTTTCTTGTATTTCTTAGCAATGTTAAGCTTAAGCCTTGCTATCATTAACATTTTACCATTTCCGGTTTTGGACGGCGGTCATTTCGTAATCATTCTCATTGAAGGATTGATTAAGCGTGAAATTCCGATAAAGATTAAAGTTGCAGTTCAGAACACCGGTTTTGTTTTGTTGTTGATGCTGATGGCATTTATTATTTACTCGGATATAATTAGTCTGTAAAAATTTGTCATTCTGATCCCGCCAACGGTGGGTGAAGAATCTCTTATATAATTACATAGAGATATTTCGTCCCATAAATCGGGACTCAATATGACAACT
>CAZEDR010000300.1:0-4054 GCA_964510975.1 uncultured Melioribacter sp.
TACCCATTTGGGATTGCTCATTACATAAAGGTTTTCAACCATATTATCGAATTCTTCTTTCGAAACGAGCACTGCATCTTTTCTTCCTTTTGAACCAACGATTATAACCTGATCGGCATTATCGTTAACATAATTAATTAACATGTTTAATTTATTTCTTGCGTCTGTATATATTACAGCTTGCATACTACCTCCTTAATTCTGCCATTATACTGACACAAAATTAATGAATGTAAAATCATCAGCAAAGAGAAAAGATATTTTTATTTAACGATTATTCTTCTTTGTGGTACGTGTTTTACTCTTTTAGTGATTCTCGGCTTTTTCTTTTGAGATTTTTGTTTTAGAACCAAAGCGTTCATGAATATTTTCGCACTCAAGCTATCGCAGCTGAAAATCATTTCTTTGATTTCATGCTGACGTTTTTTTGTAAGTATTTTTGCTGAGAGCGCGTTGAATTTATTTTCCAGATCTTCCATTGTCATGGGCTCGCGTGGATCGCCTTTCGGGTATTCTAAATATTCCGAAAATTCTCTTCCGTCTTTCGTTTTAACAACAACATTTGATGGCTGTTTAACAGGGAACATATTTTCAAATTCTTGTGAAGCTACACCTTTAATTTTATCAATCACTTCCCAAATTCTCGGGTCTTTCATCTTCTCTTCTGAAAAAGATTGTGTTGTGATCTTTCTATCAACAATCGCCGAGGCAATACAATAGGGAAGAGAGTGGTCTGCTGTCTCGCGAGATTCAGGGCGGTATTTATGCGGATCGAATAATATATCGCATGCGCGTGCAATTGTTGTAATTGTAACTGAATCTATCTCATTATATTTTATATCATGATTGATGATCGTTTTGAGAGTAGCCGAGATATGAGTGTGTGTCAAGGCCTCAGTTGGAAATGCTTTCATACTGCATTCTAATATTTTCCAACTTTTCCCCAATCCACCGATTAGTGCATCTAGATCCCAAGCCCATTCCGATTGACCTTCACGTCCTTTCACAATAACCGGAGATAATTTTTCTTCTTTAGGATCCCATCCGCCAAAGCAATCCATAAAACCTTCTTTGCCTTCAAAAACTTTTTCCGTTCCGCTATATCCTTTCTGTGCCATTAGTGCTGCGAATACACCGGATTGTGTAGCCATCGGGTCAACAGTATTTTTCATCATAGTAAGTTTTCCGGCAGTTGGACAGCCGATAGTATGATTATGTGAACCGCTAATTCCAATTGCGTTTACCATCTGGTCAACATTTAAACCAAGAATTTTTCCAGCTACAATTGGTGATACAAATTGGGTTAATGTCGCATGATGCCATTTACGTTCACGAACTCCTGGTTTTGCGAATAAACATAACCTCTGTTCAAACTCGTATGCAAGAACTATTGCAACAATAACATCTTTCATTGATGTACCAACAAGTTCGGCCGTTGCTAATGCAGCAGGTATAATATCCGATGGATGAGAGGGATCCTCTTTCCAGTAGATATCATTAAAGTCGAGTGAACGGATCATCAAAGAATTAACAAGTGTAGCATTCACAGCAGGGATTTTTTCTCCAAATGCAATTACTGTGGCTTCCGGTTTTCCGCTCATCTGTTTATAAATGTCGCGAATGATATTTACGTCTTTAGTATCGTATGCGCCATATGCGCATCCAATTGAATCATACAGATATCTTTTTACTTCATTGACAACCGCGTCCGGTAAATCTTCGTATTTAAGTTCTACAGCAAATTCTGATATCACTCGTGAAATGGATTTTTCCATAATTGTTTCCCAAGATTTATTTAATTAGTGAATGAAAACTTGAAAGGGGGGAAGCTTATTTATTTTGCCAGTTAGTTTCGAAAATCTTCGGGAAATTGAGCCAAGGGAAGAGTTGTTTGGTAATATTTGGTTTCACTGTTTGCATATGTTTTGTGGAATAAAAAAATTATCTGTCGTTAAATTATTCTTTTACTATCTCAAAAAAAAGTGAATTGATAGATCGCGGATGATGCCGGTTTTCACTGATTAAATCAGAGCAGATCAGTAGTCTATCGATCCAAATTCTTCTTAACCCACTCTTCCAAACCGCCTACAACAATTAATTCCTGAGCAGCTTCACCAACCGGATCGATTGAATAGGTTTTGCCTTCGGCTGTTAAGGTTGAATTCACAAAATCGATTTTGGCAGTCGTACCGGTTTTTACTGTTAGTTTGTCTTTAACATATTTTGTTTTCATATAATTTACAAGTTCCGGGCATTCAATTACGAGATAACCGTTGTTGAGAGCATTACGCTTGTAAGTTTCATTAAATGAACCGGCTATAACCAATTTAATACCGCGATACTTCAAAGCAGTTGCGGCTTGTTCACGTGAACTCCCAGTTCCGAAATTAAATCCGCCAACAAGAATATCTCCATCATTAACAATCTTTCCAAACTCCGGATCATAATTCTCCATAACAACTTTAGCTTGATCTTGAGGAGTCATATCGTCATTGTAAGTGTATTTACCTGGATAGATGCCATCGGTATTCAAATTATCTTGATGACAGAAAATAATTTCGCCTTCAATTTGAGAATCGAAGCCATCAATAATTTTAACGGCTAACTTTGCTGTTTCTTCTTTAGTAATTGTTCTTATTTCACCAACGATATTTCCCACTGTATCATTCCAATCATAATTAATATAACCGGCAATTGCTGATGCAGCTACAACTGCTGGTGAAGCTAAATAAGCCAATGCTTTTGGTGATCCCATTCTTCCTTTGAAGTTTCTGTTAGTCGCAGAGATGCCAACTTCATCATCTTCAAGTAAACCGGTTCCTAGACCAATACAAGGTCCACAACTTGGTGGAAGTGAAACTGCACCGGCATCTAATAAAGTTTGCCAGTCGCCTCGTCTTTCACTCTCTTGCTGAACTTCCTTAGATGCGGCAGCTATATAAAACTGAACTCCTTCGGCAACTTTTTGACCTTTTATTATTTTTGCTGCCTCTGCAAGATCATCAACTCTGGAGTTAACACAAGAGAGCAAATACGCTTTATGAATTTTTATTTTTTTGTTTTTGATTTCTGAAACCGCGGTCATTGTTTTAACAGTATTTGGACCGGAAACATGCGGTTCTATGGTGGAAAGATCTATCGAAATTTCTTTTGCGTAGAAGGCGTTTGCATCGGCTCTCAAATTTTGTAAATCTTTTTCCAGTTCGGAAATTCTTGATTCATTGATGCGTGGATGAATTCCATGACCATCAACGTCAGAAGTTACGCGCTCCAAACCACGGAGCGAGATAAATCTCGCTCTACTTTTCAACCAATTAATTGTAATATCGTCAATTGGAAAAACACCTGCCATAGCGCCCCACTCGGTTGTCATATTTGCAATCGTTAATCGTTGATCGATGCTCAGATATTTAATTCCTTCTCCGGTAAATTCAATTGCGTGATTTAAAACTTCATCATGATTAAAAAATCCGCAAAGAGCTATAATCACATCTTTGCCATCAACACCCGGTCGAAGTTTTCCTTTCAATTCAACTTTAGCAATTTGAGGTACCTGCCACCAAGTTCTTCCTGTTGCCCAAATTGCAGCAGCATCCGTTCGAACTATTGGAGAACCAAGAGCGCCTACACCACCATACATGTTTGAATGGCTATCAGAAGCGACTGCCATAGTGCCCGGCCAAGTATAACCCTCTTCTATCATAAGTTGATGACCAATGCCGCGACCGGCAGGGTAAAAATCAGCTCCCATAGATTTTGCAAAGCCTTCGATTTTTTTATACTTCAGCAAATTTTTTTCATCTTTATTTTGAATGTCATGATCTAAAGCAATAACAACCTGTCTAGGAAATGCAAGTTTAGTTGCCCCAATACTTTTAAACTTCGGAATTACCGCTCCCGTATTATCATGGGTCATTACATGGATTGGACGGATTGATAAATAATCTCCGGCCTGAACAGTATGGTCGGGCTGTAATCCAACTGCGTATCTTTGTGCAATTTTTTCGATTAGAGTTTGTGCCATTTTTCCTCCTTCAATTATCTCACGCCTTAA
>CAZEDR010000301.1:0-4036 GCA_964510975.1 uncultured Melioribacter sp.
GAGCAGCTCAGCCGGATTTAGCCCAGCCGCTTCTGTCATTTCCTCTTTTCGCGGAGAAAACATTCAGCAGCGGAATTAAGGGATTATTCTATGCCGCGATGTTCGCAACGATATTATCGACACTAAACAGTTTTTTGTTTCTAAGCGCATCTACTTTCGGAAGAGATTTTGTATATAAACTCTCAACAAAGAGAGACGAAAACAAGATTACACTTTACACAAGAGCCGGATTGCTTTTAGCATCAATAGTTTCTGTGCTGATGGCTTACTTTGTGCAGTCGGTTGTAACAATCTGGTATTTGATTGGTAGTGTTTGCATTCCGCCAATAATCTTTTTGATATTCGGCGGATACTATGATAAGCTGAAAGTTTCCAAGCAGACTGCAATACATGAAATCTGGATTTCTGTAGTTTCCAGTATAAGCTGGTATTTTATAAAAGATACATTTGCAGATTCATGGCTTTACGAAATAGAACCGATGATGGTTGGATTGACTGCTGCCGGAATAGTACATTCCGTTGGAGTGATATATAGAAATAAAAAAAGCGGCAGTTAAAGCCGCTTTTCAAAAAATAGAATCATACTTATTATGGGAGAAGAACACAGCAAGAAATTACTGTTGTCCATAGACCATTCTTATCGCCTTGAGCTGATTGAGTAACATTAAATGAACGAACAATCTTACCGCTCATCTTGAACACTTGCTCTTTTTCATTCCAAGCTTTATCTGCTTCGAATTCAACACCCAATGTTGTAGCCAACATTGTAGCAGCCAAATCTTCTGCGTAATCGCCGGCTACTTTTTCAGTTTCGCCGTATGGATGATGTTCCGATAAATAACCATACATATGTTTATCAGCCGGTATTGCAACACCGATTGAAGAAGCGATTAATCTGTTAGGTTCGTTTGTAGCGTTTCTTGCGATAACGCAGTGAGTAATTTGTCCGGGGCGTAAAAGTTTTGTGCCTTGAGCACGTGTAAGAATTTTACAGCCAACCGGGTAAATGGAGCTTACGGAAACAAGGTTGCATATCTCGATGCCGGCACTGCGAAGTGCTAATTCGAATGAGGCGAGATATTCTTTGTGTTTGCCTACTCCTTTGGTGAAGAATAGTCTTGTTGGGACGTACATTTTTTGTCCTCCTTTTATTGCCTAATTAATTTTATAAAATTTCTTTTACCAACCTTTAAAACCATATCATTTTCGAGCTTAATAATTTCTTTCGGGTCGGCAATTTTATTTCCGTCTATTGTAACGCCGCCTTGAGTAACCAAACGGCGGGCTTCTCCCTTAGAAGGAGCGAAATTTACTTTTACGATAAGATCAAGTATGTCAATCTCTATCAGTTCTTTCTCAAGAACCAACTCCGGAATTTCATCCGGCAATCCTTTTTTTACAAAGATATTATCAAATTCTGTTTCTGCATCAACGGAGGCTTGAAGGGAGTGGTACATCTCAACAAGTTTTCTTGCCAGCGATCTTTTAATATTTCTAGGATTTATCTCTGTGTTCGTGAGATCAGCTTTTACGCTTAATAATTCTTCGTTTGTAATGTTTGTAGCTAATTCAAAATAGGTATAAATCATATTATCGGGGATAGAGAGAGTCTTTCCGTAAATCTCTTTCGGCGAATCACTTATTCCAATATAATTATCGTAGGACTTGCTCATCTTTTCAACGCCGTCGGTTCCAACAAGCAAAGGCATTGTTAAAATTACTTGAGGTGTAACGCCGAATTCTCTTTGAATATCTCTGCCGACGAGAAGATTAAATTTCTGATCAGTACCGCCTAACTCAACATCACTTTTAATTGCTACAGAATCCATAGCCTGAGCTAAAGGATAGAGAATTTCGTGCATGCTGATTGGTATTCCGCCTTTGTAGCGCTTGGTAAAGTCGTCTCTTTCCAGCATACGTGCAACGGTATATTTTGAAGCGAGCTTAATTACATCTTCAAAAGACATTTTGCCGAGCCACTCGGAGTTATGAACGATGTTCGTATTCTCCGGATGTAAAATTTTAGAAGCCTGCTCAAAATAACTTTGACCGTTAGCGCGCGCTTCCTCGAAAGAAAGAGGAGGACGGGAGCTGTTTCTTCCCGAAGGATCGCCTATCATTCCGGTGAAATCGCCAATGATTAATATGGCTTGATGGCCAAGCTCTTGAAACTGTGCTAACTTTCTAAGAACTACGGAATGGCCAAGATGAAGATCGGGACGTGTTGGATCGCAGCCTAGTTTTATGTTGAGAGGTAAATTTTCTTTGTAAGATTTTTGCAGTTTTTGAACTAACTCTTCTTCCGGAATTATTTCAACTGAACCCCTTTTAATCAAATCCATTTGTTCGTTAATAGGGGGGAAGAGGATTTTTTTATCCAATAGTAACTCCGCTACTTAAATTTTCTTTGTGTTTCTCTTTGTAAATCGCGTTTAGCAATATCTTCGCGTTTATCATATTTCTTTTTACCCGACGCAACACCAAGTTCTACTTTTACAATACCATCTTTGAAATATAATCTAAGAGGAATCAATGTGTATCCTTTTTCTTGTGTTGCACGGGATAATTTTTTTATTTCACTTTTATTGAGAAGCAGTTTCCGGTTTCTCAGAGGATCGTGGTTATTGTAGCTGCCTTGATCATAAACATTAATGTTGAAATTCAACAACCAGACTTCGCCTTGCTGAATTATGGCATAACTATCAACTACTGCGGCTTTTCCTTGCCTGAGCGACTTAACTTCTGTACCGACTAATACTATACCAGCTTCATATGTATAATGAATAAAATAGTCGTGCTGGGCCTTACGATTAGTAAGTATGTTTTTTTCGGTTGAAGTTTCTGCCATATTCTCAAAAATGATGGCAAAATTTATTCTTTTAGTTAAAGTTATGCAAGGGAATATCATTAATTGTGCAAAATAAGGGGGTTCTTTTTACGCATAATTATTCAATTGTGGATTTCTCTCATTCACTGAGATTATGTAATTTTGCCATTATTAATGAAAAGAAGAAGATGGCCGAAAAACACTTTTACGAACAAGCCGAATACACAAAGAAGTACCTAATTCCATATTTCCAGAAAAACATCCCCGAATTCCACAAACTGAGTGTACTGGAGGTAGGCTGCGCAGAAGGGGGCTTGCTGGAAGTTTTGCAAGAGATGGGAATGGAAGTAGCCGGTATTGAACTGAGTGAAGAAAGAGCGAATATAGCCAAAGAGAAAAATGCCAAACTGAATGTAATTGTCGGGGATATAATGGATCCGGATCTGCCAAGTAAGCTGAATAAGAAATATGATCTTGTGATAATGAGAGAAGTGATTGAACATGTGCCCGATAAATACGCCGCGTTCCAGAATCTTGATCTGCTTACGAATGATAATGGATTCTTATTTGTGAGTTTTCCTCCAAAACGTTCTCCTTTTGCCGGGCATCAGCAGATAGCCAAGAGCTTTCTAAAAATGGTTCCTTATCTTCACGTACTGCCGGAAAGCTTATTAAGACCCATAGCCAAAAAGCTGGGGGAAAAGAGCGATTATGTGGATGAAATTAAACTTCACTTTTCTACCGGAATGGTAATTGACCAGTTTGAGTATTTATATACTTACAAACACTTTAAACCCGTGAAGAAGGAACTATTCCTATTCAGACCAATATACGCTTACCGCTTTGGACTGCCGACAGTTAAACTGCCCAATCTACCATTGATACGGGAGTTTATTTCCTTCGGGTGTGAAGTGCTGCTGAAAAAAAAGATTATTTAGTAGTGTGTAGTAAGAAGTGAAAAGCGATGAGTTACTGAGCGCCTAAGTGCCTGAGCTTCTGAGTTCCTTAGAAAAGATAAACGAAAAGAGTAGGATATTAACATTCATCAGGAAGCGAAAAGAAGTAAGAAATAAGCGCACTTCGGCAAGTTCAGTATGACGTTGAAAAAGCTGTAAGGAACTAAGTAGTAAGAAATAAGAAGGGAAAGAAAAATTAATACTCGAATTAAATGGAGGCACCATGCTCGAGATTCAGAAAAAGCTCTCAAAT
>CAZEDR010000302.1:0-4029 GCA_964510975.1 uncultured Melioribacter sp.
GAGTATTTCGAGTTTAGATAGAAACAAATGATCCTCAATTTATCATTGAATTGTATTGCTTGACAGCGTTACTCAAATAGTAAATAATTGAATGAGTAAGCTGATATTTCAGTAAGATTCCGCCAAGCAAAACAAGAACGAACATGAATGAATATAAATAAACTAAAAGGGGGCGAACATCGAAAATCACATAAACGCCCTTGAGTAATCTGAATAACATCCAGAGGTAAAAGAGTATAATAGTAGCGATTACAATTGTATTTGCAGCTTCCATCACTAGAACTTTGTAAAGCACGAGTTCAACTGGTAAGAAGAGTGTTAAGGGTAAAAACGCCCACACTACTGTAAAATAAATATTGGAAAGAGAAACTTTTGTTTTAACGAAGAATGAACCAAACTTAATTATCAAACTGAGAAGTCCAAACTTAATAACAGCAACAACAAAAATAACAGCAAAGCAAATTTGTGGATTCCATGCAAGATAGCTAATAGCATGCATCAATCGGGTGCTGGCAAAGGAAAGGAGTAGCTTCTCAAACAAAATATCGTTTCTCATATAGAATAAAATAATTGTAACTAAGAGAGAAGCCGAGCCCGCCAAAATCAACATAAGTATCGAGCTGTGAATGCCGGAAAGTATTCTGTGATCTCTTATATCTGCAAAGAAATTGTAAGGACGAAGAAGAGCGCGTGTTGCATCCTCTCTAAATTTCTTTTTTGTGTTAATCAAAACAGCCATTATAACGGAAAGGATCAATGAAATAAAGATGAATATTATCGGGTTATCATCTTTGCGTGAGCCGATAGGTATTGTAACCTTACTTCCGTTTGTAAGTTTCGACTGCAGAACTTTATAAGTGATAAAATTTGTATTGCCGGTATGTTCAACAACGTTAAATTCATATTTGTTGTAGGGATCGAATCCGGAATAAAGTGATGGAAAAACTCCTTTGTAGCTGAATAAAGAATTTATCATAAATCCGGAAAGATTCTGCTTCCTTGAATAATTTATAACATCTTCAAAGTATTTTGCTTGAGCTTCTTTAGAGTTTCGTACCAAATACCCAACAGAATTTCCTTTGTAGTTTGGATAAGTAACTTCGCTAAGAAAGATGGAACTGCTTCCGAGCGATGATATTGATGCGGTTAGCTTTTCTTCAAGAATATCTTTTGGTACCGAGAAAATTTCGAAGCCATATAAGTCAATGTTTTCAATTGCATGCGTTTGCGTCCCGAAAAACGAAGCATAGCTAATTAGATTTTTCTTCTTAATTTCTTTAGCAACTCTGCTGATGAATTCTTCGGTAGAAGGTGAATCGGGAAGAAAACTACTGCCTACGCCAACAATCAATGATGATGAAAAATTCATGTAGTTGGAAATGAATTCTTTTGTAAATCCGGCTAATTTTAAACGAAAATCATTTTGTGCAAGAAATTCTTCCGGCATAGAATTTACCGGCAATTCGATTAACGCGAACAAACCCAATTCTTGACAAACTTTTAACTCGTAAGGATGCGGATAGCTTTTGGCAAAACGTACACTGTTAAATCCGGTTTGCTTAATAAAACTTAACTCCTCTCGTATCTTTTCGTAAAGATTTTTCTTTCTTAGTTGAGTTTCATTAAGAAGGTAAGTTGTTCCATTCAACGAAAATTGCGAACCGTTAAGCAAAAAATTGTTGCCGTTTTTAGTCAAATTAAAAAATGAAATCTCTTGCAACTGCTTGTCTACAACAGCACCTTCTTTGGAGATTGTAACTTCGCATAAATAGGTAGTTGGTGATTGAGGAGACCAAAGAACCGGGTTAACAATACTCATCTGAAAACGTGCGTCGTAGTTTTCTTCAGTTCCTATTGTAAAAAGGTTATTGGTTTGAAACTGCGAAGTCGCTGAGCCTGAAGGTCGTAAATTAACGTTAACAGCAAATTGTGTTTGTTGTGTTAAACTTGTTTTCTCAGAAGAATTTTCTATATGAACATTAAAATTAATCTTCCCATTAGAGAATTGATCGAGGATATATGAATAGTCAACTTTTGAAATTGAGAACTGCGGAACAATTTTAATGTAAACATCACGAATGATTCCACTTCCAAATTCCGGGAAAAGAAATCTTTGTTTCGTCGGGATTGTAGTTTCAGAATCTAATTTTCTATTTATCTTGATAGAAATTCTATTTGCTTTATCGAATCGCAAAATATCTTTTGGAAGAGACACTTCGAATGGAGTTGCGCCTCCGTAATGAATGAAGATGCTATTTCCATTAACGGAAATTTCCGCGCCGTTATTTAACCCTAGGAATCCAATCTTGATTTGGTTTTTATTAATCTGATGTTCGGTTAATTCGAGACTTCTTTCAAAAACGAGAACATCCTCGCCTTCAAAAACAGCCGGGACAGAAATCTTAACTTTACTATAAGGATTATTTTCGTGGTAAACCGTCCAGGAGTCGTTTATTAAGAAAACTGTTCTGGTTTCGGAGGCACCGAATAGAATACTGTCAAAACTCTGGTTTTTGTTAGCTGGCAGAGAAGTGACTTTTATTTCAGCTTTAGTTAAGATTGGCAGCAAAAGGACAAGGGTGAAAAGGAATCTAAATTTTCTCATCATTTTCCGAATTTTTCCAAATAAATCATGCAAATATACGAAATCGAGGGGGGGGTATCAATAAAATCTTAAATTTAAGGGCTCTATAAGAGCCCTATTTTGAAGCAAAAACGAAGGATTTAAAAGTATTTAAATAGCGTCAATAATCTTTAGGAATGAATCGGCTTTGAGGCAAGCTCCGCCAACTAATGCGCCATCTATATCCGGCTGACCCAATAGTTCTTTCGCATTTTCCGGTTTAACGCTTCCGCCATATTGAATAACCAATTTCTGAGCAAATTCGGCAGAGAAAAGTTTTGTAATAAGGTTTCTGATGAATTCATGAACTTCTTGTGCTTGTTCGTTAGAAGCTGTTTTGCCGGTTCCGATAGCCCAAACCGGTTCGTAAGCTATAATCATTGTAGGAAGCTCGGATTCTGTCAAACCTTCCAAACCAAAACGAATTTGCTTTTCGATAATTTCAAATGTTACGCCTTTCTCTCTCTCTTCAAGAGTCTCGCCAATACAGAAAATTGGTTTCAAACTATGCTTAATAGCGGTTTTAATCTTTTTGTTGATGATCTGATCGGATTCACCAAAAATTGTTCTGCGTTCCGAGTGGCCAAGAATTACATATTCGCAGCCGGCACTTTTCAGCATTGAAGGAGAAATTTCGCCGGTGAATGCGCCGCTTTCTTCAAAATACATATTTTGGGCGCCAAACTTTATTAACGAATCCTTTAATAATGTTTGAGCAGTTTCAAGTGAAGTGAAAGGCGGGCAAACAATTACTGTTGCTTTGGTTTGATCGTTAACGCCTTTTTTTAGTTCCGAGATCAAATTAACTGTGCCGTTTAAATCGTTATTCATTTTCCAATTACCGGCAATTACTTTTTTACGCATCGTTTCCTCTTTGTATTTGTGTATTAAACAAGCTGTTAGCTAACAGCTTCAACTCTTCTTATTCCCGGCACTTCTTTAATTAGTGCGCGTTCTACTCCGGCACGGAGTGTCATCTGAGACATCGGGCAATCGCTGCAAGCGCCGGTTAATTTTACTTCAACAATTCCTTCCGGAGTAACTTTAACAAGCTCAACATCGCCGCCATCTGCCTTCAGATATGGTCTAATAGTTTCAAGTGCTTTCAATACTTTTTCGTTTAGAGCATCGCTCATTTTAATCTCCACTCATAATTAATCTTCAAGCGAAATTTCAATCTTAGGTGCGCTTGAATTAAAATTCGATTTACTTATTTCTGCTGCTAAATTTCTGCTGATCTCAAGAATCTTCTTTGCTTGCTCGCTTTCCGGCTGATCAAAAACGACCGGCTTGCCTTTGTCGCCGCCTTCGCGGATGTTTTGATTAATCGGCAGTTGACCAAGTAGAGTAAGAGAAAGCTGTTCAGCAAGTTTTTTGCCGCCGTCTGTACCAAAAATATCGTAACG
>CAZEDR010000303.1:0-4019 GCA_964510975.1 uncultured Melioribacter sp.
TAACTGAAGGTAATTTTCTTTTGAAACAATGTTTTTACCGGTTTCTTTTTCAAGAGCAACACGGGCATCTCCGGCAATTTTACCGCCCTTTTTAGCAGCGGTTTTATTTTCACCGAAACCTTTTGCATCAACTTTTTTTGTTATTTCAGTAGTAGATGCTTCGCCGAGCATAGTAAAAATAAGTTCGAGGTCTGTCATATGGTCTCTAAGGTTTTCCCCCTTCCCCGGCAAACTTTTTAATTCTTTGTACTCTGAAGGAGTTAACCCAAAAGTTGCTTTGCTAATTTCTGAAGTAAGAATAGCAAATTCCATTTGTTCTTTTACTCCGCGCTTTTTCCATTCATCGGTTAATTCATCTCTAACAGCAATGCCGCGTAGTCGTTTTTCAATCCATGCATCGCTATAGCCTTTAGCTTTATAGATTTCTCTTATTCTTCGTGAAGCGAGTTCGGGATTTTCAATTTCTTCCAACCTTTCGTAACCAACTCTTGCAAGCCACCTTTTAAACGGCTCTGCTTTAGGCGATGGAATGGATTGAATAATTCTTAACAGACCTTCAGCATTTGCACAATTAATTTTTTGTTTTCCTCCAGCAGTCTCCAACTCAAGGGGGGTGACAATTTGTCCCCACCCTTTGGAAAGTTCCTCATCACGCTTCCGCATCTTTTTGATGTAGTCGGTAGCATTTGGTGTGTTAGTTAATGCTTCCACAACATCTGCTAAAGAGAAATACCATTTCTGTTTTTCTTCGCTCCAAACTGAACGGATTTTTTTTGATTCGAAAAGCTTAATGTTACTCATACGAATAAGGCTTTTTTATTTTTGTTCTAGTGCGTTCCAATTATTAATAATCTTTCTGCCGGACTAAACCTTTTTGAATCCATTATCATTCCAGAACTGATATGTAAATTATACCTAATTGTAGCATAAATAAACAACAGAAAAATTCTCAGCGTTTTCTGAACTAAAGGGCAGTTCTAAAAATTAGCTTTTATAAAAATTCACCGCAGAGTTCGCAAAGAAAACGCAAAGTCCGCAAGGGATATTGATATTTTTAGAACCACCCTAAACTGTTTTTGCTTAATTTGGGGCTAATTATTGGATAACTAATGAAAGTACTCGTTACCGGCGGTTCCGGATTCCTAGGTATTAATTTACTTCGCTACTTACTTGGCAAGAATTTCCAAATAGTGTCCCTAGATTTAACAGATTTCGATTACCCTGATATAAAGGAAAAAGTTCATATTATCAAAGGCGATATTAGAAATTCCAGTGATGTTGAGAGTGCGATGAAAGATGTTGATCTTGTAGTTCATACTGCTGCAGCTTTACCACTTTACAAACCGAAAGATATTTATTCCACAGATGTTCAAGGAACCCGCGTTCTGCTTCATCAAGCTTTCCGTACTAATGTAGAACGATTTATTCATATTTCTTCTACCGCTGTATACGGAATTCCAGATCATCATCCGCTTTATGAGGATGATAAATTGGATGGTGTTGGTCCTTACGGCAAAGCAAAAATCGAGGCAGAGAATGTTTGCCTTGAGTATAGGAATAGAAATATGTGCGTGCCAATACTCCGACCTAAATCTTTTATCGGTCCGGAACGTCTAGGAGTTTTTGCGTTGTTTTACGATTGGGCAAAAGATGGAAAAAGTTTTCCAATGATTGGTTCCGGAAATAATCGTTATCAGTTACTAGATGTTGAAGATTTATGCGAATCAATTTACAAGTGCATTGTTCTCCCAAAAGAAACGGTGAACAATACGTTTAATATTGGCGCAAAAGAATTCACAACGATGAAGGAAGATTACCAAGCCGTTCTGGATTGCGCCGGATTTGGGAAGCAAATAGTTGGCTTGCCGGAAAAGCCAATCATTTTTCTTCTGAGATTCTTGGAAGCTTTAAAACTTTCCCCATTATATAAGTGGGTTTACGAAACGGCCTCGAAAGATTCATTTGTCTCGATTGAAAAGGCTGAGAAAATTTTAGGATTTACTCCTAAGTATTCCAACAAAGATGCACTGGTTAGAAATTACAAATGGTATTTGGAAAATTTGCATTCATTTCAGAGCCAAAGCGGTATCAGTCACCGCGTTCCTTGGAAACAAGGTATTCTGAAATTGGCAAAAATATTTTTTTAGGAGTCTAATAAAATGAGACCTCTAAATAATTAATTTTGAGTCACACTGAGCTTGTCGAAGTGTGATAATTTAGTTAGTAGTGTCATGGTTCGACAAGACCTCGGCGTGAGCCCGGTCGAACTCTCACCATGGCTTAGTCTAATATTTCAGAGGGCACTAAATGACAATTAGAAAATGTGTTGAAACTGATGCTGAAGGTATAAGGAACGTACTTCAGCTATCATGGAAAGAAGCGTACTCTTCATTCATACCGCAAAACGATTTGGACAATTACCTCGACAAGACTTATTCAATCGATTCTTTGATTGAGATGTGCAAGAATCCAAACTACATTTGCTATGTTGTAGAAAATGATAATAAAATAGTAGGCTGGCTAAAGCTAACAGAGAATAAAGAAGAAGGAAGATTTTATCTTTCTTCAATTTATGTTTTACCGGAATGCCAGAAAATGAAGCTGGGGGAAAAGTTCTATAGTATTACTTGCGAGGAAGCTGGGAAACTTAATTACAATGAAATTTACATTGGCGTTATGGTTCAAAACGAAAGAGCGCTAAACTGGTATAAAAAACTTGGCTTTGTATTTTTTGAAGAGCAGCCTTTTATTATGGGAACGACCTCTGTTCCTCATCTTATAGGTAGAAAAATTTTAGAGAAATAATTTCTTATTTTCGATTATCTTTGCGCACAAAAAAAAGGAGAAATAAATGGCAACAAAACAAGATTATCTTAAAAATGTGGTTAAGCATATAGACATTAAAGAACACAATGTTGTAAAACTTGTAGATTCAATGGAAGCGATGGCCTTTACGGCGCGCGATCTAAACCGCGCTGCTCAGATTTACGATAAGATGCTTCAAGATAAAGATTGCGCTGTCATTCTTACACTAGCCGGAAGTTTATTCAGTGCCGGATTGAAGAAAGTTGTTTTCGATTTAGTGAACAACAATATGGTTGATGCGATTGTATCTACCGGTGCAATTATGGTTGATCAAGATTTTTTTGAAGCACTTGGCTTCAAGCATTACATAGGAACACCATTTGTTGATGATAATGAAATGCGCGATCTGCATATCGACCGTATTTACGATACATTTATTGATGAAGATGAATTACGCGTTTGTGATGATACAACAGCTAAAATTTTTGATTCTCTCGAAAAACGCCCATACTCTTCACGCGAATTACTCTGGCACTTTGGTAAATACTTAGATGAAAACGGCGGACCAAAAGTTGATGACAGCGTTGTATACACTGCTTACAAAAAGAATGTACCGATTTTTGTTCCGGCATTCTCCGATTGCTCTGCCGGTTTTGGAATAGTTATGCATCAAGTTAAAAATCCGGATACTCATGTTTCAATCGATAGCGGAAAGGATTTTCTTGAATTAACCCAAGTTAAACTAAAGAGCAAAGAAACCGGAATCTTTATGATTGGCGGCGGCGTTCCTAAAAACTTTACTCAAGATATTGTTGTTGCTGCCGATTTATTACAAGAAGACGCACCGATGCACAAGTATGCTGTTCAAATTACTGTAGCTGATGTTCGCGATGGAGCTTTATCTTCTTCAACTCTAAAAGAAGCAAGTTCTTGGGGCAAGGTTGAGACAACTTTCGAGCAAATGGTTTACAGCGAAGCTACTTTAGCAATGCCTTTAATTGCCGGTTATGCATATCATAAAGGTAGCTGGAAAAGCAGAACTCCAAAAGAATTAACAAAAATATATTCCAAATAGTAGATTGATGTTTTTCGCTTAAATAGCTTTAAATGAAAAATCCCGCCTAGGCGGGATTTTTTCTAGCTGCTCAATACTAATTACTTATTACTTACTATTAGGACATTTGTCCGGTTACTATTTTATTATGTTTTTTAGT
>CAZEDR010000304.1:0-4013 GCA_964510975.1 uncultured Melioribacter sp.
AACTGAAGTTACGCATAAGTTGAATTTCATGAATTTTCCTTTGTGAAACTTGGTGACTTAGTGTTTTTGTGGCTCATTTTCTTAGACTTTCTTTTGCCACTAAGTCACAAGGACACTAAGAAATCATTAAGTGTGTAACTTCAGTAAGTAATTAGTTTTTTTGTTCCAGTTATTCTTATACATCATTAATAAAGACTTATCAAAGAAAGGCTGCTATGGAAAAATTCTTTTCCGAAGGCTTGGTTGAAACTGATTTATCCACTCTAACCGATACTAAACTTTTCAATAAAGATCTTTCTCCAACAAAAATAAATGAAAGAAGCTGGGGAACTTATCACATTGCATCGCTCTGGATTGGAATGAGCGTTTGCATAACTACTTACATGCTTGCAAGCGGATTGATAGCCGGCGGTATGAATTGGTGGCAAGCGCTAATGACAATAGCGATAGGCAATACTATAGTTTTAATTCCGATGATTCTAAACGCTCATGCCGGTACAAAATATGGAATTCCATTTCCAATTCTTGCGCGTGCGGCGTTTGGTACAATTGGTTCAAATGTTCCAGCTCTTCTACGTGCTATAGTTGCTTGCGGCTGGTTCGGAATTCAAACATGGATTGGCGGCCAAGCTCTAAATTCACTTATCAGTGTTCTCATTCCTGAATGGGGAGCTTGGAATTTAAGTTCGGCAGTAAGCTTTATAATCTTTTGGGCAATGAATGTTTATTTTATTGTCAGAGGAATGGAATCAATTAAGTGGTTGGAAGCACTTGGAGCTCCGTTCCTTTTAATTGTTGGACTTGCACTTCTTGTATGGGCTTATGTTCAAGGAGGCGGGTGGGGACCGATTCTAGATCAGCCTAGTAAATTTAAAACTGTTGGAGAGTTCTGGAAGTTTTTCATTCCTTCACTTACCGGTATGGTTGGGTATTGGGCAACACTATCATTAAACATTCCCGATTTTTCAAGATATGCTAAAAGTCAAAAAGCTCAGATGCTTGGACAAGCAATTGGCTTGCCTCCCTCAATGGTTTTGTATTCTTTCATTGGTGTTGCAGTAACCTCCGCAACTGTCATAATTTTTGGTGAGGCAATTTGGGATCCGGTTACTCTGCTTACAAAATTCAATAACCCAATAATTGTTGTTATCTCTCTGCTTGCTTTAATGGTTGCAACATTAACTACAAATATTGCGGCGAATGTTGTTTCTCCGGCAAATGATTTTGCCAATTTGTATCCCAAGAAAATTACTTTTGTTCGTGGCGGATTAATGACAGCAGTTCTTGGTATAATGATAATGCCTTGGAAACTGCTCTCCGACTATAGTGCTTACATTTTTGGCTGGCTGGTTGGTTACTCCGGTTTCTTAGGACCAATCGCCGGCATTCTTATTTGTGATTATTTCCTCATAAAGAAAAAGAAATTGAATGTTCTTGATCTTTACAGAAGAAATGGAGAATATGAATTTACAAAGGGATTTAATCTAAAAGCGATTTATGCTCTCTTAGCGGGCATCTTTGTGGCGTTAATTGGTTTAATGGTTCCTTCACTCAGATTCTTGTATGATTACGCTTGGTTCGTAGGCTTTACAGTTTCGTTTATTGTATATCTGATAATTATGAGAAGAAACAACTGAGATTTCTTCTATACTATGTTAACAGACTATCCGAAGAAGCTTAATCTGTAACCAGAACAAAATTTCCTATATGGAATTATTTACTGCTAATAATTTCATCCTCATTATTAATTCACCTTACGCGAGAATCAGAAAGAATATCTTTTCTCTGTGATTCTCTGTGATTCTCTGTATTTGCTCTGTGTTTCTTTGTGATATTTCTTTTTTTTACACAGAGCGCCACAAGAGGGGTCCCTGAGTTACACCGAGATAAAACTTTTTGCGTAAGGGGAGTTATTAATTCTCAATTCGCAATTCTCCATTCTCAATTGCTTCTATTGACTTTCCAACACTTTAAATCTAATTTCACGTAGCAGTACGGCGGGTTCCATTCTAAACAACTTCGGGGGAACCGAAAAATGAACGTAGAGTGCAGAACGAAGAGAGAAGTAAAAATGCTTTTGTACATCAGTTCGTTCGCAAGCAAAGATAGTGTTTCGCTAAATAGAATTTCTTGCAAAAAAATGCTTTACTTAGTGAAGATGTTCGCTAGTTAATCAATCAGCTGAAGACGGGAGTATTGTATGATTTCTAAATTTAAAAACATTTTTATGGTAGTGTTAATATTTGTCACAGCATTCGCAGTCACGGCTTCTAAGCCGTTTGATATTATCGGATTATGGGAAGGCAAGACTGCCGATGGCGAAATTATTAAGCTGAAATTCTTGAAGAACAATAGGACAGAGCTTTACAAAAGCAAAAGCGGCAGAATAAACGGGGAAATAGGCGCCGCCATGTTCTGGCCGACTTATAAAATTGATCTCTCGACAAATCCAATTCAACTCGATCTTGTTTTTGCGGATTCTGATGGGAATGCTGCTCAAACACAACTGTGCATAGTTAAATTTATTGGCGAGAACAAAATCGAAATCGGCTTTTCGAAGACTTTTGATAAACGCGCTACTGATTTCAGCAGTAAGGAAGTTGGTGCAATTTGGGCTCTGGAAAGGAAGTAGTTTTTTATTTTACAAAATAAGTGGTAATAGGAATGACACACGAGAGTGTGAATGTATAGCTGGGTTAACTAATAGTTATATGACTAAGTAAAGTATGTTGATATGAAAATCATCATTTTATTATCTCTATTGTTATGTTGGGACTTTGCTAGAGCTATAGATAATAGCTTTGAAGTGAATATTGTTAACGCTAAATATCTTCCGATAGGTGAAAAAGATTTTATCACGATTGCAAAAGAAATATTTCGATATGAATGCGCACGACTAAATTATTATAAAAGTATTAAGATCACTGTTGAAATAAAATCATTGGGAGAAGATGTTAGAGGAATAGTTGTTTCAACTATCTCAAAGAATGTAATGTATCTCGAAAAAGATAGTATTAAAGTCATAACTAAATTAAAAGGAATATTTGCTCATGAATTAGGTCATATACTTCATTTTAATTGGCTTAATTCGACTTGCGGGGCAAATAATAAATATTGGGATGAAGGATTTGCCAGTTGGATTGCGGGTAAGTATTATTTAGAGTGGCAAGGATATGATAATTATGAAACAGCAGTTAGCAAAATAAGGTATTGGAAAAATATTTCTGAACTTAAGAATGTATATTCAGAAAAAAATCAGCCAGCGGCTGTAAGAGATTCTATCTATATGAGATGGACTTTATTTATAGAATATTTGATTGAGAAATATTCTTTTAATAAATCTATTACTCTTAGTAAACTTTTTGCAAAAGCAGTCAAAAAGGAAAACAAACTCAAGGATTTGAAAACAATTAGAAATAAATTAGAGAAAGATGCTTCATTAGAGTTAATTGCATCTTTTAAAGAGCGGGTAGAAAAAATGTCCAAGGATATTGAATTGAGTTTTAGGGAGGCTTACTTCAAAGTATATAATAGGAGCTTTGAAGATTTGCTAAAAGATTGCGAATCATTAAATGCCATATAACCAGCAACTCAAAGCGACTGCATTTTGTGAAGCGGCCTGAGTTACAGTTATTCGGTTTAGCTTTTTAAAGTTGGATTGTTGTTCAAAGTTTATTTGCAGTGCAGAACTGATTTATAAATTAAAGTCGTTGTCAATTGTGGCATCGCTTTTATGGGCGGCGCTTTAGTTGCCACGTCGTTATAAGGCTTGAGAGTTGATCCGATGTTGATATTGATTTAGACTACTTTAAGGACTATATTATAGTCGCAAAATGATAGGGAATAAAATGAAATTTAGTGAAGCTGTAAAACCAATTAGTTATCTAAAAACCCATGCCTCTGAGGTTGTTCGGGATGTTTCAGAAAACCGGAAAACATTAATTATTACTCATAATGGTGAAGCAAAAGTTATTCTTCAAGATGTTAAAGTGTATGAGAAGACGCAAGAGAGT
>CAZEDR010000305.1:0-4012 GCA_964510975.1 uncultured Melioribacter sp.
GCTAAAGATGGATTTTTGATTGGCACAACTGATAAGATTGTTAATGGCGATGGTATTTGCTTCTACGATGATGCCGGTGTTTTACTTGGCATGAGCGTAAATAAAGTTGAAGGACAAAAAATATTCACAAAGGAATTGCTGGGAATTAAGACCGGAACAAAAATCTACCGCAATTTTGATTTTACATTTGATAAAGAACTCGGCAAAGAATGCCGTCGAAAGATAAATATTGAAATTATCTTCAAAGAATTAGCAGATGGTTTTTCAATTTCGGCGATTGATGAAACTGGTGTTGGTGTAACAAAAGAATTTTTAGTACCAAAAGAGCTCGCTTCGAATTCAGAACAAGCATTAGAGACTTTGAAAAAGCAGCTTTCTAAAAGCGGCGGTACAATTTTCAATGTTGCCGGCGTTAAAATAGAAACTACCCGCTCATTATTCTTCCCGGTAAAAACGATTAACGAGTGGCGCCGGGAAATTATAGAGTTACTGGAACAAGAAAGAATTGAAAATTATCAGAGAGAAACTTTCGAAAAGAAATTATCAGCCGTTAAAGTTAGCAACCTTGATTACAAAGCGAATGTTGTTAACCAACTCTCACAGCAATTTTACCACAAACTAGGCGCGGAAAGTATTGAGCCCGGTTTTGAGCTTCAAAAGGATTTCTCCGGCAAAACAGTTATGACATGCAAATACTGCATTAAAGATGAGCTTGGTTTGTGCCCGTTTGATACAGACAGAAAAGTTGCCGAACCGTTACATTTAGTAAACGGCAGCACAAAATACCGGCTCGTTTTTAATTGCAAAAACTGCTTAATGGAAATTGTACGCGATTAGGGTGCGAAGTTAAACTTCCCGCTTGCTTCGTCATAAATAATCTTCCATTTTCTACATAGTTAAACAATATACAATGGTAAACTTCGCTTTTTTGTAGTCGATAATAATGTACACAAACGGAGTGTTGTAATAATGTATAAAAATCAGAGGCCTACATTTAGTTTATTTCCGGTTGGTAATTCGTTTACATTTCCTTTAACTAACAGAGCCATTACTTAAGAAGCGTCTGGTTTGTTGAGGATTTCAATGAGGCATTTATACTTTAATACAACTACCGAACCACCATCTGATAACCAGCTATTGATTGTAATGTTTTCTAAGCAGTGAACTAATTAACAAAGAAAATTGCAGAAGTTTCTGAAACTACTTAATGAATTTTGAGATAAAGCTTCAAGTGGAATTCTAAATGAGAAGAATAGGCATCATATCAAAAGTTATTATTGTGCATGTCGGCATTTCTCTGCTATTTCTTGTGGTAAGCTATTTTTTTTGGATGGGGCAAAACAAACAACTAGCTAATTTCTCTTTAGATGACAGAAAAAGATCCGAAGTAATTCTACAAAACAACATCAAAATTCTAAGTAAGCAATTCACCAGCTACACTTACGATTATACTTATTGGGATGAAATGGTTGCATTTGTTAAGAAACCGGATATGAACTGGGCAAAAATAAATATTGATGAATCATTTACAAATTTCAATATTGCTTTTGGCTGGGTGCTTGATACAAAATTTAATATCGTTTACTCTACCAACAGGGTGAGCAATAAAAGTCTATTTAATTTTCCTCTGGATTCTGCAACAACAAGTCGGATTCTAAACAAAAATAAGTTTCCTCATTTTTTCCTTAGAACGGAAGATTATTTACTCGAAGTAACCGGCGCGCCAATACAATATTCGGCAGATTCAACCAGAACCGGAATTCCATTCGGTTACTATTTTACCGCAAGAAATTGGGATAAAAATTATATCGGAAATATTGAAACCCAAAACCAGTCCAAAATCTTCTACGTTTCCAACGAAGAACTTAGATCGCTGCAAATTCAATATGATGCAGCAAAAACTCCGGAAATTATTTTTACCAGTATCCCTTTACTGGATTACAATGGAAGCGCGTATTTCAATTTGTGCTCGGTTCACATCAACTACTCGATAAAAGGAATAAAAGAGGCGAACGCAAAGTATATTCCACTTTTGTTTGTTATCGGCTGTATAGTATTCGCTCTGCTTTTAGCATTGTTTAATCACTGGATTTTGCAGCCAATCCGTACATTATCCACAAGTCTTTCTACCGAGAAAACAGAAAAGCTGTTGGGTTTATCTCAAAAGAAAAGTGTGTTTGGAGATTATGCAAAATTAATACTGGAATTTTTCAATCAAAAAAAATCGCTGGTGTTAGAAATTTCAAAGAGAAAGCATGTCGAAAATGAACTGCTAATAAAATCGAGCGCTATTGAGCAAAGCCCTCTTAGTATTTTAATCATCGATCCATACGGCGCAGTGGAATATGTTAATCCGAAATTTATAGAGGTGTCGGGCTATTCGTTAGAAGAGATGCTTAATGCAGAATCTTTTGATTTTTTATCAGCACAACTTTCGGATGATTTAATTAAAGATATTGTGCGCTCAATTAGTGCCGGAAATGCATGGGGCGGAGAAGCTTTAGCTAAAAAGAAGAGCGGTGAACATTACTGGGAAAATGTCCTAATCTCTCCAATAAAAGATGAAACTGAAAAAGTTGTTCATTTTCTTGTCCTTAAAGAAGATGTAACGGAAAAGAAAAAAATTCTAAACGAACTTATATCTGCTAAAGAAAAAGCGGAGGAATCCAGTAGAATAAAGGATGCCTTTTTTACGAATATGAGTCACGAACTACGAACGCCGATGATCGGAATTCTTGGCTTTGCAGAACTAATAATGTTCGAAGAAAACAATCTCGGGACGGTAGAAAAGGCGGAAAAGATTCATAAAAGTGGTCTGCGTTTATTAGATACTCTGAACAAGGTTTTGGATTTATCAAAAGCAAAAAGCGATTACAAAGATATTCACCTTAAGACCCTTAACCTTTCGGCAACGGTAAAAGATTCTTTCTATTTATTTGAACAAGCAGCAAAACAAAAAGAGCTGAGCTATAATCTAACATGTGCAGACGATTACAACTATTTTGTTAATGCTGATGATTATATGCTTACCAGCATATTTAACAACCTAATAAATAATGCTATTAAATTTACGAACGCTGGCAGCATAGACGTTATTATAAGCGGAACCGATGAGCGAGTAATTGTAAGTGTGAAAGATACTGGAATAGGTATCCCGGTAGAATCATTAGGTTTAATTTTTGATGAATTCCGGCAAGTTAGCGAGGGGATTGGAAGAACATTTGCCGGAACAGGACTGGGGTTATCTCTTACAAAAGAATATACAGAGATTCTACAAGGAAAAATTAATGTTGAAAGCGAAGTTGATAGAGGCTCTGTTTTTACAGTCTCTTTTCAAATTGTTAAAAAAGAGAAAAACAAAAGACTCAAAACCACAGGAGAAATAATGCTTGAGTCTCAACCGGAGAAATCAACGACCGACAACAAAAGAATTCTTATTGTTGAAGATGATGAAATTACTGTTGAAGTACTGAAATCATATTTAAACAATTATTGCCAATATGATATTGCAAATAATGAGGCCGCTGTGCTGGATTTAGCAAAGAGAGTTGATTACTACGCAATAATAATGGATATAAATTTAGGGCGCGGTGGAAACGGAAAAGAAATAACTAAAAAAATTAAAATGGGTTCAAGAAACAGTACTATACCAATCATTGCTGCAACTGCATTTGCAATGGCGGGGGACAAAGAAGAATTTCTTGAAGCGGGGTGTGATTATTACCTTTCAAAGCCATATTTAAGAAAAGAATTGCTGGCAATTCTAAATTCCATTTGATTCTCACTTTATTCGGAAAGAAATAATTTTCATAAATTGTAATATAACTTGCGCAACCACAGAGGATTGAATGATTAAACCATATCAGAAGGTAACTCTTGTTTATTTGGTTTTTGGAATAGCTTGGATTTTCCTTTCCGATAATATTCTGGAAACATTTGTTACTTCTGCCGCTATGTTAACAACGCTTCAGACTTATAAAGGATCGTTTTTCGTAATTATCACCTCTATTCT
>CAZEDR010000306.1:0-3969 GCA_964510975.1 uncultured Melioribacter sp.
GTCCCATATCAAAAATCAAATCCGATTCTCTCATCATTTCCGGATCGTGCTCAACTACAATAACTGTGTTTCCTAAATCTCTTAACGACTTTAGTATCTTGATCAAACGTGAATTATCGCGAGGATGCAGACCGATTGAAGGCTCATCAAGAACGTAAAGCGTTCCCATCAATGCCGAACCGAGTGAAGTAGCAAGATTAATTCTCTGTGTCTCTCCGCCGGAAAGTGTACTGCTCAAGCGATCCAGTGTTAAATAGCCTAGACCAACATCATTTAAAAATGCGAGACGTTTTACAATTTCATCGAGAACACGTTTGGCAACAGTCTTCTCATATTCGGTTAACTGAACAAGCTTGAAAAATATTTGTGCTCGTTCGATGGACATCGAAACAATATCGTTCATCGAGCGATCATCTACTTTTACTTGCAGTGCTTCGCGGCGTAATCTGGAACCTTTGCAAGCAGAGCAAGTTGTATATCCGCGATATCGGCTCAGCAGAATTCTAATTCCCATCTTGTAAGTTTTTTCTTCAAGATGTTTGAAAAAACCATTCAAGCCATGAAATGAACCGAAGCCATCCCAAATCAAACTAACTTGCTCGGCGCTTAAATCCTTAAATGGAACCGTTAGAGGAATTCTGTTATTATTTGCCTTAATTAAATCTCGCAGATACTTGCTGTGCTTAACAGTTCTCCAAGGAACAATTGCACCTTCGCTAATACTTAAATTTGGATTCGGAACAACCCGTTCAATTTCATAACCCATTGTTTTGCCAAAACCTTGGCATACAGGGCACGCGCCGAACGGATTGTTGAATGAGAAAAATCTTGGTTCCGGCTCTTCATATCTAATTCCGCAGCATTCATAAAATTTGGTAAAGCTTTTTACCTCATTCGTTTCGGCATTAATGATTGTTAATCTTCCTTCACCTTCTTTGAATGTCGATTCGATAGAGTCGGCAAGTGTTTCTCTAACTTTCCCAATCTTTACTTTGAAGCGATCGATGATAACGAAAATGTCTTTCTTTGTCTTTGGAGTTGGGATTTTGGAATTCAGATCAAGCAATTCCTTGTTAATGTAAATTCTAAAAAATCCTTTTTTCTTTAGTAGTTCCAATTCTTCTTTAACGCTTCTTCCTTCGTGTGAGTGAATTGGAAATCCAAGATAAAATTTCGACTCTTCACTTTGGCTTTCGAGCCATTCACTTACAGTTCCAACAGTATCTTTCTGTACAACCTTGCCGCAGCTGAAACAATAAGTCTTGCCGATTCTTGAAAAGAGAAGGCGGAGGTAATCGTAAATCTCAGTATTAGTTCCAACAGTTGAGCGGGGATTCCGTGCGCCGGTTTTCTGTTCAATTGCTACCGCCGGAGAAATTCCAAGTATAAAATCAACTTCCGGTTTATTCATCCTTTCCAAAAACTGGCGTGCATAGGAAGATAAACTTTCAACATAGCGGCGCTGTCCTTCGGCGTAAATAGTATTGAATACTAGAGAAGATTTTCCGCTTCCGCTTACACCGGTAAATACAACCAGTTTGTTGCGGGGAATTTCCAACGAAACGTTTTTTAAGTTATGCTGGCGTGCGCCTTTTACTATAATCTTGTTATCGGTTGAAATGCTTTTTTTCTTTGACATGTTCTTTTTCTTAATTGCAAAAAGCAAATTACTAAATAGCGTTAATAAAATTCCAAACTAAATAACCATGCGACCCGACTTACTGGTCTTTTATTCTCATAAATATTTTGTTGAACTTGAAAATTCCCGCGAAGGTAACTATTGAAACTCCGAAAATAATGATAGCCGCCGAAATCACCAGCTTTAATGTGATAGGCTCGCCGACAATTAGTGTAGAAAGAAGTGTCGCAATAATCGGCTGCAAGTAGCTGTAAATAGCTACGGATGTCGATTGCGTATTCTGTAGCGCAAATGTTACAACAAGGTATGGAATGAAAGTTCCTCCAACCAAAACCATCAGCAGCGAAAGATATCCGCTTAATGGAATCTCGGAATAATTAATGTTCGGCAGACTTCCGAGAGTAAATGGCGCAACAAGGAAGACGGAGAAAATGAAAACGTATGTGATTACAGTGAATGAGCTGTAAATGCGAAGCATTTTTTTTGAAATCACCAAGTACACCGCATAAAAACAAGAATTGGCTATAATGAACAAATCGCCAAGCAAATTTTCGTTGAGCTGAAATCTTCCAAAATCAATTAAGAAGGCAACACCGCTGAACGCAACAATAACACCAAGAATTTTAATGAAACTTATTTCTTCCTTTTTGAGCAGAAGGGCAACTATAAGAGTGAAGATTGGAATAGTTGTTACAAGAATTCCCGCGTTAACTGCTGTTGTAATTGAAACTCCGCTCAAATAAAAAAGCTGATTGCCTGCAACTCCAAAAAATCCAAACAGAGCAAACCAGGCCAGATGTTTTTTATCCTTAATCTCTTCCCGCTTGAAAAGAAAGAAAATGGTCCCGAATAGCAAAGCAGTAAAGAATACTCTAAAAAACACCACACTCATTGGCGGAAAATAATTTAAAGTCAGTTTGGTAAACGGTGGAAGCGAGCCGAAAGTAATCTGCACAATCAATAACGGTATATGCACACGCCAAAGTGTGTGTTTGTTGAAACTCTCCATTAACACTTTCTCAAAACTTGTAGGCAAAGTTAACCCAAATTTTTCATTAGAAAAATCTGCCCCTTGGACCGCAAGTAATCAATAAATTTTCTAGAATATAGATCTGTTCTTATAAACATTTTTTATTACACAGCTTGCGGGGTAACCCCGCTGCAAAACTTTTATAGCTAAAGTTTTACAAGCGGCCTACGGCAAATAAATCATTTCTGATGATTTATTTGGGTTATAAAATTGATTTAACTTTGGCGGGCGGAAATGGCGCTATTATGTTTAAATTTACTCGCAAAATTATTTAGGATAAATGAAGCAGAGCCAGCCAAAGAATATTCTTGTAATTAATCTTAAGTATCTCGGTGATCTAATAGTTTCTACAGCCGCGCTGCGCGCAATTAGATGCAGCTTCCCGGAATCAAAAATCACTGTTCTAGTTAAAGACGATTATAAAGATGTATTGCTGGGTAATAAAAGCATCGATGAAATTATTGCTTATGATTTTAGAATAAAAAAACAAAAAGGGTTGGATAGACTCAAAAGCGAGTTTAGCTTTCTGAAAAAGCTTCGTTCCCTTAATTTTGATGCGGTTGTTTCACTTCAAGCCGGCGACCGTTATGTACTGTGGGCTTTTTTAAGCGGAGCTAAAATTCGGGTAGCGCCCATCCAGAATAATTTCGGCTTTTTACTTACAGGCAAAGCTAAAGTTTATGAAGATACGATAAGCTACTTGGATTACTATCTTAAAGTTGCTGAGAAATTCGGCGCAAAGATTATCTCAAGGAAAACTGAATTTATACTTGATGAAATGTTCCGCGATTCAATTGATAACTTCTTACTTGCAAATATTTTTTTGCCGCAAAATAAAATTATTGGAATCCATCCCGGCGCAAGCGAGCCTACAAAAATGTGGCCGCTCGAAAACTATTTGAAACTGATTGAACTTATCAACGAAAATTCTAACACAAAGGTGATTGTGTTTCTAGGACCAGCAGAAAAGCAGAATCCTATTTTAAATGAAATGTTAATGAGCAGAATAATATTTGCAGATACTTCGGAAAACATTCAGCAGCTTGCATGGTTTTTAAGCAAATGTTCGCTTTTAATTTGCAACGATTCCGGTGCACGGCATCTCGCAGCAGCGCTGAAAGTTCCTACAATTACACTTTTCCCGGATGATAAAATTATCCCTTGGAAATTTTATTCAGAAGAAGAAAAGCAGTTTTTCCTCTTAGGAAAAAGAAACGTTAGCGATCTTAATAAATCTTTTTTGGACTCAATTTCGATTGAAGAAGTTTTGAGAAAAGTAGAAGAGATTATGAATTGAAAA
>CAZEDR010000307.1:0-3941 GCA_964510975.1 uncultured Melioribacter sp.
TGCAAATATATGCTGGTGGTGGAATGTTTCCGATGATGAAGAATCTATGGAGGGAAGGGGGTGTAAACAGCCTTATAAGTGTTCACCCGCCACATTAGGAATTTTTGCAACACGGTCTCCGCAAAGACCGAATCCAATAGCTCTTACACCTGTAGCTATATTAAAAATTGACTTTGAACGCGGAATGATTCACGTCCCTTATGTTGATGCTATGGAAGGGACTGCAATTGTAGACCTTAAACCATATCATCCATCAATTGACAGAATACGGAATGCGAGCGTGCCTGAATGGTGCAGCCATTGGCCTAAATGGTATGAGGATTCAGCCAACTTTGATTGGGCTTCTGAGTTTGTTAATGCTCATTAGTTCTGAGACTGCACAGCCATAGCTTGAGATTTGGATGTGGTTGTAAACCTTCAATGCAGATTAGTGTGACTTTCTTTTCGAAGATTTGAGAAAAATGTCATGGTAATCTGCATTTAATTGATTTAACTATTCTTGTAACTTTCTGCTAACTCAAAAGTCTATTTATTAAAGCCGATGGAAAAAGTTATTCTGAATACTAAGAGAGAAATAATTCCGCTTCCAGAGTTATATGAAAAGTATTCTATGGATATTTACAGATACTCGCTAAGTATTCTTAAAGACGAAGATGATGCCAAGGATGCGGTTCAAGAAACGTTTGTTAAGTATGTTGAAAATGAAAACTCTTTTCGTGGCGAAGCAAGCCAGAAAACATGGCTGTTAGTTGTAGCAAGAAACTATTGTTTTTCCAAACTTAAAAGAGCTGAAAACAATAATGATTCCATTGATGATGATTCTTTTGATTCGATGTATGAATTACATCTTGATGATAGGATTACTTTGCAAGAAGCATTAAAGAGTTTGACACCCCAGCAAAATGAATTACTGTTCTTAAAAGAGTATGGTAATTATTCTTACATAGAAATTTCGGAAATAACCGGTGATACGTTGGAAAATGTTAAAATAAAATTATTCCGGACTAGACAGAAACTCAGAAGAATATTGGAAGGATGGTTCTGATGGAAGATGTTGAAATGAAAATAAGTCAACTCGTTGACAACGAACTTAGCGACTATGATCAGATAGAAGTATTTGGCTTGCTTGCGAAAGATCAAAAAGCTAGACAGATATATTCAGAACTCCTCAAATTAAAAAAGGAAGTAGCAAAGCATCATTCCGAAGTAAGAGCCGATTTATTTCCGTTAAGAATCAATCAGCCGGTGCAAAAGCATACTAAGTATAATTTTTACAAAATAGGCTTTAGTTTTAGCTCAGCTGCTGCGGTTATTCTTATAATGTTTTTATGGTGGGGACAAAACGAAAACAAAAAAACTGCTGAGCAATACAGTTCTTTGTTAGAAAAGTATGAATCAATTAAGACTGATAAAAATCAGTCATTGAGTAAGCCGGTATATAAGCCGGCGGTTTCTAAAGCTTTGCTCTTGAAGAAAAGACGAAATAGGGGAGCCGGATTATTTCAAAAAAAGGAAAGCATTATCTCGAATAATTCTTTGATTGCGAATACTACTTTGGAAAGAATTAAGAAGTACACGGAAATTCCATTAGCAAATAGTGTTGTTATTCTCAAAGATGATTTCATAGGAGGGCAGATTGTTTCGAATTAATTTCAGATTAGTTTATGTAATTGCTTGTTTATTATTTCTAGCACATATTTCAAAAGCACAACAGAATGAGTCTTTCGTTGCAGAATTTAAAATGAGCTCGAAGGATGAAGCAAAATCTTCCAAGATTACATATGTTATTGAACCTAACGACCGCTTCGATGGTTACTTTGTTATTCCCAAACATTTCAAATCCATATTTGGCAACGCCGGACGCGGTGGCTATGATTATTTGAACTACGAAGAAATTGGAAGCAGTCCGGAATTTCTTATTCCTCTCTGGATCGAAAATGATTCGCCGCTTCTTGATGACTTATCCGGATTTCTAAAAGGTTCGGATTCAAAGATGGTCCTTTCATTCCAGATTAAGCCAATTTATTCGAATGTTGAAAAAAGTAAAAAGAAAGTTTTCTTAGCAAAGTTTGCATTCATTAAGCAAGATGAAAAAGAAGTGAACAACAGCATAGACATCGATTCGAAAACTAAAATGTTTTATAAGGCGCTTAAGCCAACTCAAAGCGGTATGCTTAACTTAGACTTTTTGCACGAAGCTCTACCGGAGTATAAGTTCGAACTAACAATAGAAACTTTGCCAAAAGAGCAGAAAGCACTCTCCGTTAATCCGGCAATATATTCAGAGATTAAGAAATCTATTGAAGATTCTTATCCAGACAATAACAGATTTTCACTTTCTACAGAAATTGGTATTTATCCTCCTAAGGAAGTTGGATTTTTCAAAAACGTTAACTGCTTGCAAAATCATGAGCAATTCAACTTTACAAAAATATATAACATAACATCGAACGTGGCAGATACAATTAAACTAGCTAATCCAATTTATCTTGCTGAGCTCAAATTTCCATTCGCGCTATTAATTGAAGATAAGATGAAACAGTATAGTAATTATAAAACCAGCGGCGAAGTAATGAGCTCAAACTATAAAGTGATATTGATTCCGATCAGTTATGAAAAAGGAAAACTTGCAGCAGATGTAATTGTGGATTATGCAAAGCTGAATCTCAACGATGGAATTCCTCGCTGGAGTCCATTTAAGAAAAGAGTAGTATTCGATTATCAACTAACTCAACTGGAAATGCCTCAAGAAAATTGGAGTGCCGTTTTTACAAAAGGAAAAGATAAATATGAGATTTATGGTTACTCCGATTATGAAAGATATGTCTCGGAAAAGTTATTCATTAGTCTAAAAAAAGTTTATAAGGAGAATTGAAATGAAAAAGATATTTGTGCTTGTTGTTGTTTTAGCATTGCCAATGTTTTCTCAAGTGAATAAAGGTAGAATTGCCTTATCGTTCAATGGCGAGAAATTTGATTTGCCGATTAATTCCATAATGATTAGAAAAGAAAATGAAATAGTTGTTAGCGCTCGAGCAGAGAAAAACGATTCAACAGGTCAGCAGTTAATTTCAATGGAACTGCCGTTCAAAGATTTTAATAAAGCGAATTTGAGCATGAGCATTAAGGAATCCGAATTGAGAATTCAAATTGTCAGCCGTAGGACAACTGATAAATTAGAAAAGAGATTCAACTTTAATTATGGACCGAAAGATGTAATGGTTGAGTATTTTTACGGAAAAGAAAAAGTCAATTGGCAATATCCTAGTATGAATGTGAGAATCGATGCTACAAAAATTGAATATACCGGCAATGAGCTTAGAATTGAGGGAACATTTAACGGTAAGTACATATCCAACATGCCATCTCAAGAAAGCAAGACAATTGTGGAAATCACAGACGGTTATTTCGAGATTATTCTTTAGATGAGCTTGTAGAATGAAAACCATTTTCCATTTGGATTTAGATGCTTTCTTTGTTTCGGTAGAAAGATTATTCGATCCTTCTCTTATAGGAAAGCCGGTGATTTTAGGTGGTGATCCGATAAAGGGAAGAGGAATTGTAACAACTTGTTCATATGAGGCTCGTGCTTACGGGCTTCATTCTTCTATGCCGATTAAAACTGCTTACCGACTTTGTCCAAACGGACTTTATATACGCGGACATCATAAGGAATATTCTAAGTACTCAAAATTAGTTCGTGAAATTTTAGAAGCCTACGCGCCTATAATTCAGCAATGCTCTATTGATGAATTCTCAATGGATTTTACCGGATGCGAAAGAATCTATGGCTCACTCTTTATGTTCGCTTCAAAAATTCAAAAAGAAATTAGCGACAAACTCGGGCTACCAAGTTCAATTGGTATTGGCTCTAATAGAACCATTGCTAAAATTGCTTCCGATTTTAACAAGCCGTGCGGTATCACTTTTGTTTTGCCCGG
>CAZEDR010000308.1:0-3928 GCA_964510975.1 uncultured Melioribacter sp.
TAATGGCTCATCACAAATCAGCAAAGAAAAGAATTAAAACAAGCGAAAAAAAGAGGGTTCGTAACAAAGCAACTCTTTCAAAAGTAAAGACACTTGTTAAGAAAATTTATTCATTAGAAGACAAAGTTGAAGCCGCCTCTGTTTTGAAAGAAGCGACAAAGGTTCTTGATAAAACAGCTGCTAAGGGAAAGATTCATAAAAATAATGCAGCAAGAAAGAAATCAGCATTAACCAAACACGTTAATAAATTAGCTGCAAAATAAATTTCTTTTAGTTTAGAAAAACTTAGGCAACTTACTTTTGGTAGTTGCCTTTTATTTTTAAAGATTCGTCATATTTCCTTTTACTTGCTCTTCCGGCAAAAAGAATTTAACACAAGAACCTTTCTCCAATTTCTTGTTAATTAAAATCGAATGATGAATGCAGCAGTTATCTTCAATTTGCGAATCACGAATTACGCAAGTTCCTTTTATCGAAACGTTATCCCCAATTTTTATTTGGGAAGTTTTCGAAGTTATCCGGGAGCCGGAATCAATAAAAACATTTTCGCCAACCGTAACGTTTCCTTCAATGCGTACGTTTCTCATAAGTCTGATATTACGGTTTAACTTCACTCCGTTTCCAATGTAAGTGCCTTTGCCAATTTCAATATCAAGGATGATTCCCTTTCTATCAAACTCTAAAAGATCTTCCACAATGTCATCGTGAATGAAGAAATCATTTGGATCTTCAATTAGGATAATGTCTTTGAGTTTTTCGTAGATCAACTTTTGTGCGATTGCGTCCATTTCTTTCAGAACGGATTTGTTGTTGAATCCCATAAGTACATGCTGATCCTTTGGACTAACAGCTTCTACAGAATATCCTTTCTCATTAAACATCCCGATCAAATCAGTTAAATAAACTTCGCCTTGTACATTGTTGCTGCCAATTTTATCAATCAACTCAAAAAGCGGCTTAGCCTTGAAAGCATAAACGCCGGAATTAAACTCACGGTTATCAATCAGTTCCTTTTGAGTGAATTTGAAATTTTTCTTTTTGTATTTGGTAACGTATGCTTTCTTCTTATCCAAATTTAGAATGTCTTTGTATTCGATAATCTCAATCACTTTGCCTACATATTTTGACTTTTCATCCCGAAAAGAGCTCGGGACAGGCTCTTTAGCATCTTTTTCTTTAACTCTAACAATTCTTCCGTAATAATTTCCTCCAATATCGCCTTCGTAAATTCCGGTAAGCACCATCATATCTGCGCCGGATTTCTCAAACTCTTGCTTAAAAAACAAAACTGTTTCCGCATCAATCAGACCCATATCGCCGGGAAAAACGTAAACTGTACCATCATAATCGCGAGGAACGTTTTCCAATCCAACTTGAAGCGCATGCCCGGTTCCGTGTTGTTCTTGTTGATACTCAAACAAAACATCATTTACTTTGCCGACTGACTTAATTACATCATCGGCTTTAATTCCAACTACAACAATTGTATTAGAATCAGAGATTCCGCTTTGCCAGGCCGAGCAAACTCTGTTTACAGTCGGTACTTCCCAAATTTTGTGGAGCATTTTTGATGTCTGCGATTTGATACGCTTTCCATGCCCCGCAGCCAATATTACAGCAGTGGATTTATTTTCAGTATTGAAAGGGCATCCGAATTCTTTTACCATATTGTTGATTTTTTGATGATTTACGACTTGTTCCATTAATAATACCCTCAGTTCGTTAAAACAAATGTAAGAATATTCGATAATATTTTAGGAGCGATCTCGGGATCAACTTTGTGGCTTTATTTTGTTGCTCAATTTTGTTAATTACACATGCAACAAATTAAGGATTTTGGAATGAGAAGAAATGTTTTTTATGCGGTTGTTTTATTTAGCGCGATTTTTTTTAATACTGGGAAAGCGCAGGATAAAGGATTTGGACTTGGAGTAATGCTCGGCGAACCTACCGGATTCAGCGCTAAGTATTGGCTCAGTGATGACAAAGCGTTGGATTTTGGACTTGCGTATTCATTTGTTAAATCGGTAAGCGCTCTTTCTATTCATTGCGATTATGTTCATCACGATTTTGATTTAATCAAAAGTAATTTTATGATTCCGATTTATTACGGATTTGGAGCTAGGCTGCGAGTTGGAAATGATGAGAATCATTTAGGCGCAAGAGGAGTTGTTGGTATTGTTTACATCGATGATGAACATCCTTTTGATGTCTTTCTGGAATTAGCCCCGGTGTTTAATCTGTTTCCTAAGACATCACTTCAAATTGATCTTTCACTTGGTGCCAGATATTATTTTAAGTAGAATAAATGAAAACTGAACTCAACAACCTAACTTTTTTTGATTCACCGGAAAGATTACCGAATGAGGTAATACTTCAGGAAATTCTTAAGCTCAAGCAAAATGGGTTGATGAATCAGCTATTAGAAGGATTTCCGGAGATGACGGTTATTCTTAATGAGCATAGACAGATTGTTGCGTTCAATTCAAATGCGTTAGCCGCATTTAGAACGGAAGATTACTTTTCTATAGTTGGAAAGCGTGTTGGCGAAGCAATTAATTGTATTCACAGTAAAGTAACAGAAAGTGGTTGCGGAACATCGCAATTTTGCCGTGAATGCGGGGCCGCAAAAGCCATAAAAACTTCTATCGATAATCACATAAACAGTTCTCAAGAGTGCAGAATAACTACCGATCTGGATGGTTGTGAAGTGTCATTAGACTTTCTTGTGCATACTCAGCCAATAATTATGGACGAAATAAAGTACACTCTTTTTACCGTCCAGGATATTTCTCACGAGAAAAGAAGAGAAGCATTAGAAAAAATATTTTTTCACGATGTGCTAAATACAGCCGGGGCACTAAAAGGATTGACAGAAATTCTACCCGAAATAACCGGCGAGAATGAACGGGGTGAAATACTAAACGCTATATTCACTTCCGCCAAGCAATTAGTTCACGAAATTTCTTCTCAAAGAGAATTGAGAGTTGCCGAAGATGGTGAACTTGAACCTCGCTTTGATTCTGTATCTACATCAGAAATACTGCTAAGTGTTAAAGAGTTATACATCAACCACAAGTTGAACAAATCCAATAATCTTGTTGTTAGAATTAACGACGCTGAAGATGTTCTTGTAACCGATCCAACTTTACTCATCAGATCAATTGGCAATTTGGTTAAGAACGCACTTGAAGCTTCAGGTGATAATCAGAACGTTATTTTACACTCTCAAAAAAAACAGGACCAAATTTTCTTTCATGTTAAGAACGAATCTCTTATTCCCGAACTTGTACAAAACCAATTGTTCAAACGTTCATTCAGCACAAAGCAGAAAAAGGGAAGAGGTCTTGGTTTGTATAGTGTAAAGTTGATTGTTGAACAATTCTTAAAAGGGAAAGTAACCTTTGAATCGAACGAGCAAAGCAGAACAACTTTTACAATATCACTACCCATTGAGCCGATTACATAGTCATTGTTAATTCTTACAAAAACCAACTCAATTTATTCAAGACATTCTCCGGTCCGCCTACTTAAATTCCAAGATTAAGAAGTTGGGTGAATTAATCTTTGTGAAGTCAAAAGCAATTATTTAATCTAAAAATGGAGCGCTGATTGAACTGATTAAACATGATTTCCACAGATATATTTTTGAATAATTGCTTTTCACTTCCTTTTACGATCATCCCAAATCTAATTCACACAACCGGTCAAGATTAATCCTATTGTTCCAATACCAACTCTAACAACATTCTTCTATGACGGACCTCTATCAATTATACAATTCCTCTGGTGAATGTCGCATAATTAATGAATCAAAAATGTATCAGTGTAAACCTGTGCTGAGCCATGTCCTGAGCGTAGCGAAGGATCAATCGAAGCATCTGTTAAATCCCCGCTTCGACTGCGAAGCGAGGCGAGCGCGTCATCC
>CAZEDR010000309.1:0-3922 GCA_964510975.1 uncultured Melioribacter sp.
GTGAATGTCATTGCTAGAATAAAATCTGTGTTTGATATTTTCAAAAGGATTCACTCTTAATTTTTTATCGTAAGTCATAACAAATTTGTAAGGAGATTTTCCCATTACTGCATGAATTCTATTTAGTGTATTGATTATCTGTCTCACATTTCCATATGCAAAAACAGAAGAAATATATGCGCTTATTTCTATATCAAGCGGGTTAGAAAATCTATGTGGAAACTCTAAAGGATCCGGTGAAATTTTTGTGCGGTCAAAATACTGGTAATGTGAATCGAGCTTACTTTTAAGCAACGCATCTTTATTGGATATTACCGTTTCCAAACTTTTATGCGGCCTGGTGTTTCGCCGAAACTTTTCCAGCCATCATTGATTCAATACTAAGTTGATAATCTAATTCTCCCCATTCAATTCCGGTATTTCTACAAATGAAGGAGTATTTCTTTAATTGTTTCAATGTTGCTTTTGATAATTGCGGATACCATTTCAGCGGAGTAGAAATTATTCTTCCATCACTCAATTCTACGTTAAGATAAGAATCATCAAAAGAAACTTTTTTACCCTTTAAAGTAGTCATTCCACTTTTCCAAAAAATATTCACGATTCTGTTTTGTTATTGCAATTACCTTTGTCAAATCTGCTTTCTTAAAATAATTTTCTACAACAGTCATCTTCTCCAGATCTATCTTACAATAGTTTTCAGCCTTCGTTACATGAATATGCTTAGGCAAATGCTCATTCGCATAAAAGAAAAACTTGAATCCATCTTGCAACAATAAAGTTGGCATTATACTGATCTAAAAATTCATTTAAAAATAAGTTTTTACAAAGAGAATAGACAGTAATAAACTATTTTAAGTAATTCATTTTACTAACAGCTTCACTTTTGCCGGTTCTTAATCTGTAAACATAAACACCGCTGGTAAGTCCTAAGAATTCAGCATCGAAAACTACTCTCTGCATTCCGGCATTTTGAAATTCATTTACAAGCGTGCTTACCTCATTTCCTAAAGCATCATAAACTTTCAATTCTATAAAAGAAGATTCCTTCAACTGATAACTTATAGTTGTCTCCGGGTTAAATGGATTGGGATAATTTTGATAAAGATGAAATTCGTTTGGGATGTTAGTCTCTTTCTGAATATCAGTTGCTAATTGCGAATCAGTTATTGGAGCTGTCCAGATGCTTAACAAACTATTATCCATTCTCATCCAAATTGGATAGATGTAACCACCGTAAGCAGCAATTCCAGTATAATCGCCAAAGAAAATATTTGCATTAGGATTGAAAGGTGTTTCCGAGATTTTATAATTCTTAAAAGTTTCTCCTCCATCTACAGAGCGGGCTAAATAAACATGAGTAAGATTACTTGTTGGATCAGCATTATCTCTTCGATCATAAAAAACGATATATATTATTCCCGTTAAAGGGTCAACGCTCATCCACGTAAAAAACTGATCACGTTTAAGCAGATCGTTATTCACACGCTTCGGCGAACTCCAACTCTTTCCGCTATCGGTGGATTTAGCAAGAAAAATATCCGTGTCACCATTTATTTGATCCGACCAATTGATATAAATATTACCGCGATACTTAGAATTGCTGATATCGCAGCCGGTAATTGGCATTCCGTTACATCTGTTTATTCCCGGAATATCGAAAGCCCATCCGGCTGTTAGTGATGCAACTTTTACATCGTTTCCAAATGTAACTCCTCCATCTAGTGATTTGTCAAACATCAATCCGGCTGGACCGGACCAGCTTAAATAAACTTCACCATTTGGACCAACAGCCGGTACACATCCTTCAACGGTTTTATCATCATCAACACAATCGCCGCTTATTGTGTTTACTCTAATTGGCGAAGACCATGACTGCCCGCTATTTGTTGATCTCGAAAATAATATTCTGCTACTGTCGTTAATAATTCCACTATTATATTTGTCAAATTCAGTCCATGCTAAATAAAGATTATTCTGGAATTGAGAAGTAGTCAGATCAACACCAAGCCATTCTTTATCTTGCTGTTTTAGCGGAGGTGCAAAGCCAACACCAACATCGTAATCCCAAACAGTACCGTTTGCTGTAGATCTTTGCACAACAATTCTATCAATCCAATAACCATTTTCGGTATTTCTTTGGTCAGATAAATGTCCATAGTACAGATAGCCATTTAAGTCGTAAACTAAACATGGATCGCCATAAACCCTCCACAAGGAACTCATCTGTTTCTGCGTCCACGTTCTTCCTTCATCAGCAGAAGTGTATAAAAGATTCAAATTAGATCCGGCAGAAACAAAACTTGGGTTAGCCGGATTAATAGTAATTGAGACTTCATTAGGCTGGCTTGCAGAAGTTGTACTCACACGAACGTTTTTGAATTGTGCGTTAGTGTTAATGAAAATTAGTACTAGAATAAAGAAAAAAAATCTATTCATATTTTTTTCACAGAATAAGTAACTCAAGCATAGAATAAAATGTAAAAATCCAGTGTTTATTTCTGCTGTTTTGTTAACTCTCTCATTTCTTTAATTGCTTGGTCGAGACCAACAAAAACTGCGCGCGCTATTACCGCATGACCGATACTAACTTCATCAATTTCAGATATTGCAACAAAGTCTTTCATGTTGATGTAATTTAGTCCGTGTCCGGCATTTACACCAAGTCCAAGTTTCTTTGCATGTTTAGCGGCAATACGTATGCGTTCAAGTTCGTCAAAGAGTTCTTCTTCTCCGGTAGCATTAGCATAATGTCCAGTGTGAATTTCTATAAAGTCTGCATTTATTTGTGCCGCCGCATCAATCTGATTTATATCCGGTTCGATAAAAAGTGAAACAGTAATTTCTGCTTGATGCAAACGATCAATTGCGTCTTTAATCTGACGGATGTTATCAATTACATTTACACCGCCTTCAGTAGTTAATTCTTGCCGGCGTTCCGGAACAATAGTAGCCAGCTCCGGTTGGATATCACAAGCGATATCAATTATTTCATCAACAGCAGCCATTTCCAGATCGAGTTTAGTTGTAATTAGTTCACGCAGCAATCTAACATCGCGTTCGTTGATATGGCGTCTATCTTCACGAAGGTGAACAACAACTCCATCAACACCAAACTGCTCAGCCAATAATGCGAACGTTACCGGATCGGGTTGTACTTCACCACGTGCATTTCTAAGTGTTGCAATGTGATCAACGTTAATGCAAAATCTCATCTCTTCCTCTTCAATATTATTATTGAGAAATAAAAAATTAATGAAAGCAGAAGCTTTTTCCTTTTTTTGAACTCCGCGTCTTAGCGTCTTTGCGGTGAATCTTATTGAAAAGAATAACCGCGAAGGCGCAGAGTCGCAAAGAAGACTATTTTATCAACCGGATAGAACCGATTGACGCTTTAATAGCCGGCAGCACCAAATCGGCAGAATCTTTTCTAAAGGAGTATTCAAGCTGCACAATTTGCTGTTTACTGTTTTGAAAAAATAATTTATACGCCGTCAAATTTTCTTTGTTGAAACGAACAAGTGTAAATGCTATTCTTGAATGTACAAAACTGTGCAGAGACATTTCAGAATTTTTATACTTTGTAGAAAGCAATCCCTTGTAAAAGTTTATCTCGCTGGTTTTCGAAACTAGTGTATCAGTTGAATTTACTTTGCCGCTACTTAAAAATGATCCATTCCCCTTATTAAAGAAAACATAAACCGGTTCATAAATAAAACCATCGCCGGGATTATTTCTATTTTCAATCTTCTTTGAAAGTGACGAAGGAGTTAATTCCCAGTCTTTTGGAGAATTGAATTTAATACCGAGTTCTTCATCACTAATCTCAATGCCAATTTGAGATTTATCATTTGTGTAGAGTTCATCGCTATCATCAGATTTATTTTTATTCGGAATCCGTCATTTCATCCCGCACATAATC
>CAZEDR010000310.1:0-3893 GCA_964510975.1 uncultured Melioribacter sp.
AGTATTTAAGAAGTTCAACAAAGAAGGAATATACTTCATAAGCCGTATGTGGAAAGGAGTTCATGCTTTTTCAAGGAAGGATGAGACGGTAATTGATTTGGCAAAGATGCTAAAGAAGCGAGGCAAGTTGGATATAGAAATATTTCTGGGAAAGGAAGAAAAATTACCAGTTCGGTTGATAGCTCTTCCGGTCGAAGAAGAAGTGGCTAACGAAAGACGAAGGAAAGCAAAAACTAATCGAGATAAAAGATGCAATCCAAACAAAGAGCATCTATACTTACTGGGTTGGGAGTTATTCATAACAAATGTTAGTAAAGAAGTATTAACTTCCACCGACATAGCGAAACTTTATTTTATTCGTTGGCGCTTAGAAATCATCTTCAAATCGTGGAAAAGTTACTTCAAGATTATTGACATACCAAAGGATGCAAACAAGATAAGAACAGAATCATACATCTACTGTATGCTAATATTTATTATACTTTTCCAAGTGCATTTTTATAATTATTTCTTATCCAAAACCAACAGAACTAATAATAGAGAGATCAGCCTATTAAAATTGATACAATTTGTAACGAGGAATATAGAATTTATCCTGCTGAGCACATTGACTGAGAAATTGAATAATGAAGATTTTCTTTTTAATCAAATAGACTACTATTGTCTTTATGAAACCCGGGGCGATAGGGTCAACTTTTGTCAAAAATTTCAAAAATTAAGTTGACGCCTATGCGTGCACTTTACGGGGGCAAAAGAACAGTATGAAATTATAAAGTGAACTTCTTTTTTACTCCAAGAAAAGCATAAAAACAAGTTTTTTATTATTTCTCTTTTCATATTCTTTCCCAATCCATAACTCTACCTTCACACCTCAGCTTGCTGTATCTCATTCTACAATGCTATTCCAGCTAAGCAATTCCATTTTTACAACGGGAATATTTTCAACTCTTTCTTGTCCCGGACAGAGTCGAGAGTTTCTCAATTTATAATTCATAATTCAACACTCAAAATTGAGGTATATCGTGGCTTCAGTATCCGGAAACGTAATAGGCAACCTTAGCGGAAAGCTAGGTAACTTATCAGCAAGAACTGTTAACGGAAAAACAATTCTTGCCGCCCGTCCGTCTAGTTACACACCTAGCCAAGAACCGGCTGTAGTAGAAATTAGACAAAAATTTTCCGTAACAGCTACTCTTGCTAAACACATCCTTTCACTGGCAGATCTAAGTGAAATTTGGAAGAAAGCAAAAGTGGTCGGACTCTCAGTAGCAAACACAGTTTTCCGTTACAACTTTGCCTTTGTTGAAACAAACAAACCGACAGCAGAAAACATCCTAACGCCTGATGGATTCGCTCTCCCGGTAACTGCATCGGAAGTTGCTGCAGATAAAATTACCGCGTCAATAAGTGCGTTAAATACTGTAGCAATCTTTGGTGCGGACGAAACAACACTAGCAGTAAATGCGTTGGTAGTATATCACAATCCTGTTAATCCAAACGATCCGGGTTTCCAGATTGTTGAAGCGAGTAAAGAAGTTGCAAACTTCAACTTTACCCAAAACTACAACTTGCAGCTGGATTGCAATATTGTTCAGCAAGGTATTGCGGCAAAGTATCAAGATTCGGTACTGCTGCTTGCTGTAGCAACCAAAGACGCGGCTGGTAAAGTAGTACAATATTCTTCCACCCATTCTAAAACATCTGCATAACTAAAGAGCGGCTATTAGCCGCTCTTCTTTACTTCCACGCTTACTTCCCTTATTTTCAGCAAGCACAATAATGGTCATTAATGCACTTTGATTTTACACAGATATTATTTCTTCTTGCTTCTTTCATTGCTGCGGTGGGTCTTATTTTCATCATTTATTCCCGTTCATCTACAGCAATTACATCAAAACTTTTCATCCTTACTCTTGTTTTAGTAATCGCTTATTTAATATCTCACACAATTCACTTTGTCCTTATGCCTTCTCCGGATTTAACAGCTCTTGACATTTCTTGCCATTCTTTACTACTGATGATTTTAGTCTCGCTTACTATTTTCTCTTGGAACTACCCGGTTCAAAAAGAGATAGGTATAATACGCGGATTGTTAATAATTATTCCTTCAACAATACTATTAATTCTTTTGTGGAATGGTAATTTTATACATGAATCACATGCACGGATGGGAATATTTTCTGCGGAGTTCTCTTCATTATATCCGCTATTCCTCTTCTGGTTTTTATTTCTTATTGTGTTGAATTCAATATGGATAATTCAAAAATATAATTCAGCGCAAGATTCTAATCTCCGTAATCAGTTAATTTTTTATCTATTCGGACTAATTGTAACAAATATGGCTACTTTTATCTTTGGGTTATTTCTTCCATGGATTCTTGGGTTCTATTACCTTGTTGAAATAAGTCCTCTTGCATTTTTAATAGGATTTATATTCTTTACGGCAATTGCAATTGGCAAATACAATATGTTCCCTTACGCAGTTCAAAAAGTTCATAGCTTTAGTTTAAATAAAAAAATAGTGTTTTCCGCAATTGTTGTAGTTCCAATAATTATTCTACTGGTTCAAATACCACTTGGAAGAATTATTTTTAATATCAATTCTACTCAAGAAATGATTCGTTTCTTTTTAATTAGCATATTCATTGGGGTTATTGTTAGCATTAGCATGTCATTCGTAATATCTCGAGTAATTGCGCAACCAATTACGATTTTAAAAGAAAAGGCCGTTGAAATAGGGAAAGGTAATTTTGAAGTAAATGTTGAATACAATTCAAGCGATGAGATTGGAGAATTGTCCAAAGCTTTCAACAATATGGCAGTTTCGTTAAATAGAAATATTAATGAAAGGGAAAAACTTGAGGCTGAAATAATTCGTTCAGAAAAGTTAGCCGCACTCGGTAAGATGTCTGCCGTTCTTGCCCACGAAATAAAAACGCCGCTCACTTCTATTAAAATGAATGTGGATATTCTTAACCAAACACTTTCTCTTCATCCAGAAGACAAAGAATCATTTCAAATTATTGGCAAAGAAATTAATCGTCTAACTGAGCTCGTTAAGGAAGTTCTTCAAGTATCCCGAACAGCGCCGCTCAATATATCTAGTCTGAACCTCAGAAAATTTGTTGAAGATATATTTCATCAAGTAGAATCAGATTCAAAGCTAAAACAGATTTCATTTTTTAACAATACAACAGAAATTGAATTTGTTGGCGATGAAAATAAACTTAAACAAGTTTTCCTAAACATGATCCAAAATTCAGTTGATGCAATTAATGAAATTGGAACTATCGGGATTACTTCTTATATAGAAGATGTTTACCTTTCAATTAGATTAATTGATAATGGCTGCGGAATAGAGGAAGTACAAAATATTTTCGATCCATTCTTTACAACCAAAGTTACCGGCACCGGACTTGGGTTATCTATTTCACAAAAGATAATTGAACAGCATAACGGAACATTTTCGCTTATTTCATCTCGTCCTGGTGAAACAATTTTTGAAATTAAATTACCATTGAATGACTATGGAAAAAATACTAGTAATAGATGACGATGAATCAATTCGTCAGACACTTACAAACTATCTGAAACGCCTTGGCTATTCTGTATTCTCTGCCGAGGATGGAAAGATTGGTTTTGGAATGATTCAAAATCAGCAACCGGATTTAATTATCTCTGATATTAAGATGCCTAATCTAACCGGTCTTGAACTTCTTAAGAAAGTAAAAGAGATTGATCCGCTTACTAAAATAATTTTAATAACTGCGCATGATGATGTTCAAACTACAATTGATGCGATGCAAAACGGCGCGTATGATTATCTTGAAAAGCCACTTGATATTGAACGATTAAAAGTTACTATCTCTCGTGCACTTGAATCGAAAAAATTA
>CAZEDR010000311.1:0-3892 GCA_964510975.1 uncultured Melioribacter sp.
GCTAACAGCAACTCTATGGTAAACAGATAATTACTTTTCTCAAACTTGTAAATTTCTTTTTCCAGCAAATCTACGCTCTTGTTATACTCACCCAGTTTGTTCAGAGATGATGCATAAGCTAACAAAGAACCCGCTGATGAGGAGTAATTATAAATCCTTTTGTATTTCTCTGCTGCCAATTGGTAATTCTTAGCATTAAACTCAATTCCGGCTTCTTTCATATCATTAGACGCCATTCGCGGACAAAACTTTTTGAATATAGGTTGCCCGGCAAAATAAAGCTGAGCCTTGTTAGAATACTTTGAGAAAGAAGTGTCCTTTAGTGATTCATCAAACTGTGCCGAAAGTTCCTCGAGCGAATTATCCAACAGCTTTTCGAAATCCAAATTGCCATAAAGTTTTAGAATTTTATTAGTTCCAAACTTATTAGACAAAAATTCTAGAAACGCGCCGGAGTAGATATAAGCTAATGAAGAATAATTTGTAAAGAACTTACCAGAGTTAAATAAATTATCAAGTGAAACTTTGTAACCGTTATTAAAAGCAAGTTTTGCAGCAAAAGTTACCGGATAATTATCAAAATCGTTTTCCACCCACATTGCCAAACCTTCAATCATTGCCATGTTTAGATTATCGGCAACTTTAAGTGGAGTAATACCAAATTTGGCTGCGACTGTATGCGCAATTTCATGCTTTAGTGTTTGATTGTAATTAGAATAATTCAGAAAGATTTGATTCATCCATGGTTTTGATACATCGGCATTGCCCGCGCCGAACAATTTTCTTTTCTGCTCTTTATCATTAAAAATGTAAGAATTTATTTTCGGCGAATTAATAACATTTAATTGTTGCAAAACTTGCTCGTAATAATATTCATGGAGAAGCGCGATAAATTCTCTATCCGCTTTCTTTACATTATCGCCCAAGTATATTTCAAAATGTTCGGTGCTGATTTTTCTATGTAATACCGAGTACAGTTTATCTGAAGAAGTTGCAAATCCAAGAAATGGTTTTACCAATAACGCAAAAGATAAAATAATTACAATGAAGATAAACTGATAAAATTTGCCGGAGCGGGAAATCTTTCCCCTGTTGATTACTGCAAATGCTGAGCAGAATACCATCAAATTAAATAGCTGATGAAAAACTAATGTTGAATTAACAGCAATATCTTCATCGTAAATCGTCCCCGGGAAAAATCCAAAGATCATATTGTAGAAATAAACTTGCGGATAAAAGTAAAACTCGAAAAAAGTAGAGAAGAACAGAATAAACGTGATAACAATGAATACCGATCTATTAAAATGCTTTGAAATAGAAGATGAAATGAATCCAAATATTATTCCCAACAACAAGGCTGGAATTGGAAGAGCCAAATAGAATGTAAATCCATCTTTTATTGGGCAACGCGAATTGAAAACACTTGAGAGAGAACCGATGAGCAACGGAATTAATGTGATAACAAGAAGGGTTTTATATTCTGACAAAACAAAATTGTATATACTGCCGTATCTAGTCCTTTTCTGCTTCGAGCAAACGAATAATCCACCGGCAAAAAAGAAAATGACGGAATTAGCCAGAGCAAATTCATAGCCAAGCGAATTTGTTAGCGGTAATGTTATAAGAAAAAGATTAACCAGAATAAGAGATGAGTAAAGGAACAATCTCTTATTACTGATTCTAAGAAATGATAACAATCTAATATTCCGTTGTTGTTTCTCTTTTAATGTTTGCCCCGAGAGCGCTCAACTTTTCTTCTATTTTTTGATAGCCTCTATCAAGATGGTAAATTCTCAATACTTCGGTAATGCCCTCGGCAGCTAAGCCAGCAAGAACAAGACAAGCGCTGGCACGTAAATCAGTGCTCATCACTTTTGCACCATGTAGAACTTTTACACCTTTAACAATTGCACTGTTGTTGTTTACTTCAATCTTTGCGCCTAAGCGGACTAACTCCGGCACATGATTAAAGCGATCGTGATAAATTGTATCTGTTATTGTTGCCGTACCATTTGCAAGAGACATGTAGGAAATCCACTGAGCTTGCATATCGGTTGGGAAACCGGGATAAACTGCTGTAGTAACATCAACGCCTTGCGGTTCAGCATTCATAGCATTGACCGAAACTATTCCATCCTTATTTGTCACTTTTATTCCGCTATCTTCTAATTTAGACTCAACGGAATCAATATGACCAAATGAATTGTATTCTAATTCAATATTGCTTTTTGTAATAGCCGCAGCGCATAAAAGTGTTCCGGCTTCAATCCTATCGGAAATATTTTCTATCGACGCGGATTTTAATTCTTCGACACCTTCAATTTCCAGAACTGTAGAACCAACACCGGAAATTTTTGCGCCCATCATGTTAAGATATTCTGCAAGTTGTGTTATTTCCGGCTCGATAGCAGCATTTGTAATTTGAGTAGTACCCTTTGCTAAAGTTGCGGCCATCATAGCGTTACCAGTTGCTCCAACTGAAGAAACATCGAAATGAATTTTTGCACCGTGAAGTTTTTTAGCGTTCGCAATTATATAACCTTCGTCAAGTTCAATCTCAGCGCCTAGTTTTTTCATCGCTTCTAAGTGAAGATTAATTGGACGAGGGCCCCAAGCACATCCGCCAGGCATAGAAACTTTTGCAAATCCATAGCGGGAAAGAAGCGGACCGAGGACATAAACCGAAGCGCGCATTTTCTTTACATGTTCATATGGTGCAATCTGACTGTTAATTCCGGTTGTATCAAGTTTTACAGTACTATCATTATATTCGGCAGAAACACCCAGTTGTTGGAGAAGTTTTATCATAGTGAAAATATCATTCACTTCAGGAGTGTTCGAAATTACATTCAGTCCGGAGTTCAACAGCGTTGCCGGTATTAACGCCAGAGCAGAATTTTTTGCGCCACTAACTTTTACTCTTCCCGAAAGTTTATTTCCACCTTGAATTACAAACTTATCCAACCATTCCTCCGCTTATTGTATTCTGTATATCATTCCATTTATTCCGACTAAGAATATCTTTCCGTAAGAATTAACAGAAAGTCCATTCAGATTAGAGTAAACTCTCGAATCAACAACATTCCAAGTTTCACCTTTGTCTTTTGAAACAAGGATTACACCTTTACTTCCTATAATCACACAATAATCTTCATTGATAAATTTCACTTTTTGGAACCCGCCGGAAAACTTTATGTCAAGTTTTTCCCAACTGTTTCCAAAATTTGTTGTTCTTAAAATTGTACCATCGCCGCCAACTATTAGTCCAAATCCATTGCTAGTAAGATCGATAGATTTTAGATAATTAGTCTCCGCAGATTTATCATCAATCTTCACTTTGAACCAGCTATCGCCTCCATTAGTTGTGGCAAGAACAGTTCCGTTCCAGCCAACAGAAAAACCTTTTTTATCATTGAAGAAAGAAACATCGAAGAGGATTTCGGAAGTACTTGTTTTTGTTTTAGTCCAAGAATAACCACCGTCTAACGATTTTAGAATTGTTCCTTTGTTGCCGGTAATGAACCCGGTTTGCTCACCGAAAAACTTTACTCTAAAGAATGTAGTTCCCTTCGGTTGAGGAATTTGGATTAGCGAATCGAGATTGTTAACACCATAGTAAATAGCTGATGAATCACCAACTACTATTGCATTCCCTTTCCTCATTAGGTAGACATCACTAAGATTAAGTTTTCTATTTGAAGTTTTTTTAACCCAGGTGTCGCCACCGTCTATAGATGTTAATATCGAACTGGAATCGCCCACAGCGGCGGCAAAGTTTACATCGGCAGCGAATGATATAGAATTGAGATTTGATATTACACCGCTGGAAACTCTTGTTATTTCCGAGAGTTTCATTTTTGTTCCCGTTTTCCAAAAATTCCGCTGAAACCAG
>CAZEDR010000312.1:0-3882 GCA_964510975.1 uncultured Melioribacter sp.
GCTGACTTTCAACTGTGACTGAACCGCCAAGTTTTTCTACCTTCTCACGCACTATAGCTAAGCCTAATCCCCGTCCTGAAATGTCCGTTATTATCCGACTAGTGGAAATACCGGATTGGAATATCAACAATAAAGTTTCTTGGGTATTTAGTTTTTCAAAAGAATCTTTAGTTATCACACCGGCTTTTAATGCAGCACTACGTACTTTATCAAGGTCGATACCAAAACCATCATCGGAGATAGTAATTTCAATATGGCGGCTTTCAGTCGTGTTAAAACTTAGTGTTACTTTTCCTTGTGAAAGTTTATTTAGTTTTTTCCTCTCGGAAGGTTTTCCAATACCGTGATCAATGCAATTGCGCACAAGATGGATTAGGGGAACTTTCAGTTCTTCCAGAATTCGTTTGTCAACTTCTACTTCTTTACCTTTGATTATTAACTCAACCTCTTTACCTTTACTGCGCGCAAGCTCTCTAACAAATTTCGGGAACCCTTCTACTATCGTTGATATTGGAAGCATCAAAATGCTTTTCATAGACTCAGCATGATCATCGATCATTCTTCCCAGAATGCGTTGATCGTTATCCAATGCCTGGTAGGCAGTTAAAATTTTGGAAGCAAGTTCATCTAGTTTTTCTTTCTCATTATCAATTATTTCTTTTAACTGTATCCCCTTTTCCGTAGAATGATGAGTGTCCCATCTTCTAGATTCCTTTTTCCACGTTTCAACAAAATCCACTATAGATTTCAACTCAGCAATTCTTTGTACAGCTGAAATTTTGCTTTGAATCATTTCTTCAGCTTGTAAAAAGAGAGGATCTAATTTTGCCGTTGCTATTCTAACTGTTTCTAGTAAAGGTGATTTCTCTTCAACTAATGAAGTTGTAGTAGGTACGCCGCTAGTCGAGTCTTCACTTTTTGCTGTATTTTCATCTGATTTGTTAACAAGTGTTTCTTGTACTCCGGAATTTTTGCTTTTAGCAGCTTCTTCAATAATCGAATTTAGTTGTACTATTAATTCCTTGTATTCACCGGAGGTTTTTGTAGTGTTACTTGCAACCATACCGGAAATAATATCAATGGCGCTATGAATAAGATCAAATTGAGAGGCAATTAAATAAACTCCCTCATTTTTAATTTCCCCGAAAATACTTTCCAATATCTGACAGATAGATTCAACATCTTTCTTATTAACCGAGCGAGCTGCGCCTTTTAGGCTATGTGCCTCACGGAAAATAGTTTCGATTAATGCAGAGTTCTTTGCACTTGCTGGTGACTTTTCCAGTTCTATTAAACCGGTTGTGAGTTTTTGAAGATGTTCTTCAGCTTCTATTCGAAAAGTTTCTTGAAGTCGCTTTAAGAATTCCTCATCTTTCTTATCCATCCCGTCAATCCTTTCTAGTTAAGTAAGGTTGTTTAGGCTGAAACTGTTGGACCATTAGGCTATAGACTGTTGGACCATTAGGCTGTAGGCTGTTAGGCTGTAGACTGTTAGCCTAAACACCTACAGTCTATTCACCTAATTTCCTACCGCCTATTAGCCTAAATTTTATACTGATCAACCAGTACTTTTAATTTCTGTCCCAACTCATTCAAACCCTTAGCTGCTTTTTCAGCTTGTAACATGCTGGCTGCATTTTCTGCTCCTGCTTGATTAATATTATTCATAGCTAAACCTATTTGATCCATACCAACGGATTGTTGCTGACTCGATGCTACAATCTGCGTTGCCACTTCAACTGCTTTACTGCTGCTCTCTGCTAACTTTTTTATTGATTCACCCGCTTGCGTAGATTGTTTAACTCCATTTTCTACTGCTTTGCTGGTTTGTTCCGTTGCCATTACTGCCGCACTTGTTGCTTTCTGAATATCAATCAAAATATTGCGTACTAATATTGTTGCTTGCTTTGATTGCTGAGCGAGGCTTTTAATTTCTTGAGCCACAACTGCAAATCCTTTTCCTTGTTCACCAGCTTTAGCTGCTTCAATTGATGCATTTACTGCCAACAGATTTGATTGATCTGCTACATCGTTAACTGATGCAATGATTCCACCAATCTGCTGGCTTTGCTCGCTTAAACGTACAATTGTATTTGCAACGGATTCCATCTGAACTTGAATATTATTCATCCCGGCTACCGTTTCATCAACTGCTTTTTGTCCGCTCTGAGTTACTTGCGAAACTTGTTGAGCATTCTCTGCAACACGGCTTGCTTTTTGACTTGATAGCTGCGCCGCTTGTCGTACTTCTTCGACTGTTGTTGAAGTCTCGCTAATTGCCGATGCTGTTTCTGCCGCACCGGAGGCTACTTGTGTTGTAGCTGCTAAAATTTCGCTGGATGATGAAGCAATAAGATTTACACTCTCGTAAATGTCTTTCATAATACGGCGCAGATTATCAAGCATCTGAAGAAAGGTATTTCCCAGAACATCCTTTTCAGATTGCGGAATAATTGTACCGGTAAGGTCCCCGGCAGCAATTTTTTTTGCCGCCTCAGCCGTTTGCTTTAGCACATTTATCATTTTATTAAATGCTTGTGAAAGGATTCCAACTTCATCTGATCTATCTGTGACGACAAACTCAACATTAAGATCACCTTCACTAATTCGGGCAGCAACCCGGGTAACTTCATTGAGTGGCTGGGCAATGGTTCTGTTCAATAAGATTACCATTGCAATGCTGAAGAAAAGTATTAAAGTGCCGAAGACAAAAAAGAGAAGAATTGCAGTATTAGCTTCTCGCTGATCATTCATAAGTTGGTCATCTGCGTCTTTTGCAGCAACATCGCATAATTCTGTTGACATTGATCGTATCTTTTCAAAACGATCTGCCTGGATAGTAGTTCCAATTTTTTGCGCTTCTACCAATCTTCCGTTTTGGATTAGTGTAATCTCTTCGTTTCTGGTTTCTCTATATATGTCAATTTCATTTTTTAATGCCTTCACCCGTTCTTGAATTTGTGAAGCTACATTAAGTTTGGATAATTTTTCGATGATGTCGTCAATATCTTGACCCCTATCATTCAATATCTTTTCGATTTTAGCTTGCTCAGTTTTATTCTTAGTCAGCATCATATCTAAAATTGCTGCTCTGTTATAATTTTGGTGAGATCTCAATTCGCGCAGTTCAAGAGCTATCTGAAAATTTACATCGTACAATTCTTTTTCGGATTGTGTGATGTTCTGTAAATCGCGGTAAGCAATAGATATAACTGCAATGAACATTAAACATATCAATCCGAAACTAAATAACAGTTTTGTGCGTGTTGTTAGGTTCATAAAATATTTCATGTTTATTTCTCCAAAAAGAAAATTCTACTTCTTAATCTCTTTCTATTTAGGTTGATAGGCTGTAGGCTAATAGTCTACAGTCTATTAGCCTATATTTTATACTGATCAACCAGTACTTTTAATTTCTGTCCTAACTCATTCAAACCTTTTGCTGCTTTTTCCGCTTGTATCATGCTTGCTGCGTTTTCAGCACCGGCTTGATTTATATTATTCATAGCTAAACCTATTTGATCCATACCAACTACTTGTTGCTGACTCGATGCAACAATTTGAGTTGTTGCTTCTACTGCTATGCTGCTGCTTTCTGCTAATTTTTTTATTGATTCTCCCGCTTGTGTAGATTGTTTAACTCCATTTTCTACTGCTTTGCTGGTTTGCTCTGTTGCCATTACTGCCGCGCTCGTCGCTTTCTGTATATCAATCAAAATATTGCGTACTAATATTGTTGCTTGCTTTGATTGCTGTGCAAGGCTTTTAATTTCTTGAGCCACAACTGCAAATCCTTTTCCTTGTTCGCCGGCTTTAGCCGCTTCAATTGATGCATTTACTGCCAATAGATTTGATTGATCTGCTACATCGTTGACTGATGCT
>CAZEDR010000313.1:0-3869 GCA_964510975.1 uncultured Melioribacter sp.
TTGCAATGATGTTTGGGTTGTAGTTTAATTCTTTGGCAAGCTTCAAAATTTTTTTGCGAGTGGCTTCCTGCACTTTTGGATTGTCGCTTAACGCACGCGAAACTGTAGCAATCGAAACATTCGCTTTTTGAGCGATTTGTTTTATTGTAGATGCCATACACTTCCGTTATAAATGAGATGAAAACGTTTACATTGACGGTTTTAACATAATATTCGGTTTAGGAAATGTCAACAGAAAACTTTGATGGGATGTATTTAAAATGAAAAAGAGGCCGTCTTAAAAGTAATTCTTCAAATGAATAATCTGCGAAAATCAGTTAAATCTGCGTCATCCGCGGTCTATTCTATGATAAAATATTACTTTTGAGACAACCTCTTTTAAGCGAGAATTTCTTTTTCGTTTATTTCAGAAAATCGACAACTTCTTTGTTGAAAACATCCGGCTTTTCAAACTGCATAAAGTGTCCACACTCAGGAACCATAATCAATTTGCTATTTGGAATTTTAGCAGCACCAATTTTAGCGATATCAACTGTCCTGCCCGGATTCAGAGCAGAGTTTGGAATTAAATTATCATTCTCACCAAAGAGAATTAAAGTTGGCTGTTTAATTTTATCAAGAAAATCAATTACGGGTTGATCTACCATTCCATGAACCGAGCGTGTTACTGCATAGCAATAATTTTCAAAATCTTTTGCGCCCCGCATAGCAATTCTATCTGTAATCATAAACTCAGCATCCTCCGGCATATTGTAAAAGTTGGAAACCAAATTCGCCCGAATTGCCTGAGTGTTAGTTAGCTTAACTAAATCAACAGTCATTACGTCTCTAAACCATTGCTTTTGACCGTTGGTAAATGATTCAAACCCAGCCGGATCAACTAAGATTAGTTTTTTAACTTTCTCTGGATACTTTAGAGATAAAACCATTCCAATTTGTCCGCCCATTGAATGCCCGGCAATGTTGGCTTTTTCTATACCAAGTTTGCTCATCATATCAACAATTTCATCTGCATAGAATTCCATTTGCCCTGTGTGAATTTCTTTGCTTGATTTTCCATATCCCGGAAGATCGACAGCGATACATCTGTAAGTATTTTTGAGCTCTGCGATATTCTTCATCCATGCCGGAGAATAACTGCCTAACCCATGAATAAAGATTATTACTTCTTTTGAAGACCCTTCATCCATGTATGCCATAACTCTTCCATCGTTCAAAGTAATCTTCTTTACATCGAATGGATACTGTAATTCATCATATTCCATCTTTGTTAAATTCCCATAAGGTGAGCAAGCGGTCGCTATCCAAATAAGTGATAAAACAATTATTATCTTTTTCATTTTTGCTCTCGTTTTTAATTAGAACATTAGCCACTTAAATGTTGTAAAGAGCGTCCAAGGATTATCTGGACGTTTAGCATTTCCGCCATTTACAACATTGCTGTCATAAAAATCCCCAAGCGATAGATAAGCAGCGTGAAGTTCTACATTCATAAATACAGCCGGGTTATAAGCAAGTTTACCATTGATTTCAAAACCGATAAAATTTCCGCCACCTTTTGGTGTAACTTGTGATAAAGCAGCAGCAATACCAATTTTGCCCATCATCTTATTCGGAATAAATCCGTGAGAGAAATTTATTGTTCCGCCAAATTGGCCAAGTCCCATGTTAGAAATATCCGGGACAGCGGAAATGTATCTGTTAACAACATTAGCATGTGGATAAAGTAAATAAGCACCGGTACTAACAAAAATTGCGCCCGGCGAGCCCCAAGTATTTCCGGTAATTACACCGCTGAATTTTCCATCTTGAATATTATTGTTATCGCCGGAAGCAAAAACTAAATCTGCCGTAACAACATCATCAACAGTTTGACCATACTTGTAACCACCACGAACATTAGCTGATACGCCAAATATATCGGCAGCCTTTTCGTAATTGTTTGTGGTAACTTCTTTAGACGCTGTTCCAACATTAGCTACAGCGAATGCGTTAAGTGACCATCTTCCTAAGTTAAATTCGGCATTATGGTTTGCGTATGTACCTATCCATGCAACATCAGCTCTGTAAGGTTTTCCTTGGAAATTAAACTGAGCAGTTCCATTGTAATCATTAAGCAAACTGTTCAATCCTTGTCCTAGGATTGAAACTCCGCCTTCGCCGTTTCCACGGTCATACAAGTACCACAAAGAAAATCCTTGTCGCCAAGTTGGTGTAATATCGAAATCAATTATTGCTTCCCACAGAGAAACGTCGTCAATCTGTTGAACATTATTTTCATATAATTGGTAGTAACCGGTTTTCCAGCGGTACCAATCGTTATCATTACGCACTGAAATACCAACACCATCACTTCCCCAATAAGCTAATCGGTAACCGGTATTAAGCATAGTTCCTAACATTGTTCTATATGGATTGTATGGTGTATCAAATAATCTTTGCAAACCTAGATTTACAGCCCATCCTTTAGCTGGAATTAATTCTAGCTCAACATTTTGTGTTTGGATATTTACTTGATCTGCCGAGAAAGCCGAACCGAAATTTCCGCCTACGCCATATGATGCATCGCCCCATGTCCAGTCAATTTCAAACGATGCACGCAAGATTGCTTTTCCATTAAGCAGTTTCGGCTGATAAATAAAAAATGGAAGCAATCTTTGCTCAAAATAAAACGCTTGTGTGCCCGTAAGTGTGGTGTTAGCGCTAAACAAACGTCCAACTATTTGTCCTTTTAGCAAATCATTATCTGCATAAAAATTTGAAGTTACACCTTGCGAGATAAAGAATGCCAATGCTTGAAATTCTTGCGGATATGTTTCAGGTAATTTATTTCCGTCAAAGTTCCAAGCGTGTTGGGCAAAAAGCGGAAACGCTGTTAATAAAATTATTGTACAATATTTTTTCATATCATCCTCAAATAAATGAGATTCGTTTCGCAGATAGTTCGGAAGAAATTAAAAGCGGGCAAAAAACTTACCACCCGCTTTATAATCAACGAATAAAGGAATTATTTCTTCACATAATTTTGAACGTTCAGTGTACCAAAAGCGCCACCATTTGTGCTTCCAAATCCCTTTTCAGGTGTTGGCGGAACATTAGTACCTACGCTTGTAATTACGACTTCATATTTCATAGTGTTAGGAGTTGTTGTACTAGATATTTGATAAATACCCTCGTTTGTAGCAGCCGATGGTTTAGTTTGAACTATAGATATTTTATGAATATCGCCCGTAGTGCTTTTTGTAACTGTGTATGTGCCTTCATAAGTTGCAAAGCTTTTGTTTTTGTTTACTTGTTTTACTACATAACTGTTATTTTCACTAAAGGTCGAATAAACAGTATCAACACCGCCAACGGCAGCAAAAATTGTGTTGAGTAATGGAGCCACGTTTGCTCCAGTTGAAATCCAAGTTCCAATTAGTGGATCTTTCTGTACTACAGGTTCAGTTGTTGTTTCATCATCTTTGCATGATGTAAAGAATACAGAACCAGCTACGACTAAGAGTAAAAGTAATTTTTTCATTTTGTTCTCCTCTGTTATTTATTGGTTTTTTGTTGATTGTGAATTGCTAACAACTTTCTTCTATCGGTCTTTCCCGCTTCATTCTTCGGGATTTCCGTTATGATTGAAAAGTATTTTGGAATTTTATATTTGGCTAATTTGCCAATGCAGAAATTAGCCGCATCTTCTTCAGACAATTTTTCATTTTCGTTTAGGGTGATAAAAGCAGAACCAACTTCTCCCCATTTTTTATCTTCTACTCCAATAACCGCAGCTTCTTTTATAGCCATACTAGTAAGCAAGAATCTTTCTATCTCAGCCGGATAAACATTTTCTCCGCCGCTGATAAACATATTTTTCTTTCTAT
>CAZEDR010000314.1:0-3620 GCA_964510975.1 uncultured Melioribacter sp.
GAATTTGTATAAAAGATTCTCAGTTGAAGGCAGCTCATATATCAGCCTTATTCATGACTCAAATTCTGATTTGAATATGCCGCAAGTTGATAAGGAATATTTGATTTCCGGGCTAATTAAGGGAGAATTCGAAAATTATAATGTATCCAAAGTATTAGTGGGAGTCTTTGAGGTATTGCATTCGCAACAAGAATTTTGTAAAGCAATTACGGAAAAGCATCTGCTGGAAGTTCTGAAAGAATTTTACGTATTGAAGATTAACAATAGCATCGGGGGAAATGTGGAGTATATATTATTGGAAGAGGATGATGAATTAGATTTTAAAGAGAATGGAATGGAAGAATATGAAAGAAATTAGCGAAGTTGAGCTTCATTTGTATTTCCAAAATAAATCTTTGCTTGAAGATGGAATTATTAACGAAATTGAAATCCGATTAGAGTCTGATCAAAAATTACTTGCCGAATTTGAAGAAATAAAAGAGTTCTATGCTAATCTCAAACAGCTAAACCCCGATGACAGAGCCTATTTACTAAATCCTATGGAGAGTAATTACGCTGAAGAGAGGAAAATAGTTCTCGCCGCACAACAATCGGCAGAAACAGAGTCTAAATTGCATTATGTAAGAACCTTTATTTCGTCGGAAAAGTATGTGATGGTTAGAATGTTTCATAATCCTCAAGAAAAGGAGTATGAACTTTATGTCATATGCGAGGATAACGAAATTGTTAAGAATGCCGTTATTCGAATCCCATTCTTGAACCAAGAGATAATTACTGATGAAAAGGGATTTGCCAGGGTTATTGCTTCTTATCTTCCGGATGATATTGAATTAAATGTTGTATTGAAATAAAACATATTTGATTAGATCAACTATTTGCGAGGGAAGCGGAGTATTCTGAAATAATTCCTTGAACCAAATTATTTCATTCACAATTATTATGACATTATTTGATATTGAACTCAAATCTCATTGGTTAAAAGAGCAGCTGCAAAAACCGCATAGCACCAGATTAAGGCTGCTATACCTCACTGCTTTTCTTACCGACTTGCTCAAATTAGATTGTCAAAGCAAATACTTCTCTTACTATAAAGAATTTCTCCCGGAATTAATAAATCTTATTCTGCAATTACCGGCGCGGAATGAGCTCACCTATTTTTCACCGGACGAGCTGACCCAACTATTAGTAATCATCCAATTGTTGGAGCCGATTATTGTTTCCGCAGAAGATTTGGAGAAGTGTAACAAAATTCTGTTGGAAGCAAAACAAGAAATCCTTTCTATTCTTAACGGCAATTGTTCTAAAGTAATAACTGCAAGCCGAAATTCAATACATGTAGTGTTGATCGAAAAAAACGACAGTAAGAAAATAGAGATTGGGGATATACAGAATTTGACACTTCGCTTTTCCGTAAGGGGAAGAGAATTCATGGAAGACAAAGTTGAATTCGAAAACCTTCTGTACGACGATAACGAAATGCTTCTATCTTATATAAGAAACATTGTTAGTCTGTCTAAGGAAAAAGCCAAACAAATTATCCCCCGATTAAATCTGTATAACTTTTCCTTTTCCTTCCAAAACAAAAATTGTTTTTATACAGGCAACTCGTTTGGAATTGCTTTGTTTGCATTAACCTACAATTCGGTCTTGATAAGCGAGTTGCATAAAGCCTATTATAAATTTTACAGCGATATAGTTTTTACCGGGGAAATTGATGAAAAGGGAAATGTACTGAAACTCGACCATAATACTCTTAAAGTAAAAGTTGAAACTGTATTCTTTTCCCGCTTTAATAAATTTGTTATTCCGGAAGACAATATTGTTGATGCAAAAAAAATCCTAAATGATCTGCAAAAGAAATATCCTCAACGAAAACTGCAGTTAATCCCTCTGGATAATGTTAAAGGGCTTTTCCAAAACCTTGATATTGTTGAGTTATGCAGACTAAAATTAAAGGAAAAGTTAAAAGCTAATTACGAACGCTACCATAGAACTGCAAATTGGACTTTTACATTTATCACTTTACTGGCAATTATTTATTTAATCACCGGCTATGCAATTCCGTATATGGATACAAACCCGGTTTATACCAATCTTACAAACGACCGTTATGCTGCTTATAATAAATATGGTAATATTGTGTGGGAGTCGCCGATTCTATCCGTTCAAGATATTTTTTCACATAAATCTGATAACACCGGGAAACTGAAAAGAATATTGCTTTCCGATCTTGACGACGACGGTTTTAACGAAATACTACTTTTAATTTCCAGCGAAAAAAACAAATTAATGAACAGAACACTTTTCTGTTATAATCACGATGGTTCTATCAAATGGAAAACTCGTATTCAGCAGAAAGATTCTTTATATGGTAGTGATTACTGCAGTAACGATATTTTACTCAGAATGATGTTCTTACTAGAACAAAATGGTAAAAAGGAAATTGTAGTTCATTATAGAATTTGTCTCTTATTCCCCGATTATACAGCTAAAATTAGTAGTGATGGAAAAATAATTTCCGAATTTTATAACCCGGGTGCAATTAGTTCGTTGATAAGTTCCGATATTGATGAAGATGGAAAGAAAGAGTTATTCTGTGCTGGAATGAATAACGATTATGAAAAGTCCGGTGCATTGGTTGTTTTTGATACCGACCTAATTATGGGAGCGGGACCTGGATACAGGTTCCCTAGAAATGTTTCTACCGGATTAATGAAATATTATCTTTTGTTTCCTAAAACGGATGTTGGGAGATTTACTAACCACGGAAGTAGAATGGTTGGACCTGTTGAAATACATGATAACAGGATAGTTGTATATTTGAAGGAATTAGATGGGTTTATAGATTTAAAAAACGAGGAGTGCTTCCAGGTATATACTACCATTTATACACTCGATAAGTCTTTAAATGTTTTACACGTTGAGACAAGCTCTGAATTTGACTCTAAGTACAGGCAGCTTGTAGATGAAGGAAAATTACCACGAGTCAAAGACTGGAAAAAATATAAAGAAAAGCTTAAATCCCTTGTTAAGTACTGGGATGGGGATAAGTTTGTTAATTATCCAACCATGAATAGGTACTACTTAAAAGCCGTAAAACAAAAAGCCGCAAAAACAAACCAAAATTAACTTTCACCTACAATACTCTTACCATAGATTACTCAGCCTTGATGGAAATTCTCTTCCCAAAAGTGTGGAGTATATATGATATATACAATGAGAGGAAACTATGCGTGCTTTTGCTGTGATATTAGTTTTGTTCGTTCTTGTCCTAATCTTATTTATTAGCTGCAAAAAAGAGGAAAGTAACCCCGTCGTATCTGAGACTCTGCCTACGAATGGTTTAATTGCCTATTATCCTTTTAATGGAAATGCTAATGATGAAAGTGGGAATGGATATAACGGAACTGAGCACAGCACTTCTTACGAAGCAGATAGATTTGGGAAACCTAATCGAGCAGGATTGATTAATGGAAATATTGGAACCAATGGTTCATGCAAATACATTGCTATTCCGAACATAATTAATCAATTAGAACAATTTACAATTAGCATCTGGGTAGATGAAGAATCAATGTCATATTTCCATGGTAATTTTTACATCAGTTTTGGAGATTACT